>JAYKIP010000378.1:0-3981 GCA_035286205.1 Merismopediaceae cyanobacterium | reverse complement strand
TTTTCACCAGGAAAAAATCGGGGCCACGAAAATCATGGTTTTTCAGTTGTTGGCGACTGAAATAAATGGTGAGGTTGGCTCCAATAAAGTAATCATTTTTATCCCGCCAATACCAATCTAAACAGGTCACGAGCAGTAAGAGTTGAAGATAGTGGAGAGAGCTTTCCATTTCAGGTTCATCACTCATTAAGACCCTAGCATCGGGCATGGTGAGCGCAAATTGTTCGGCGGTTTGATACATGGTCAAGGTTCCTCCTTCAATCTTTGCAAAATCACCTTGATTTATAGCGTTTTTCACTTTACTGAGGATCTACAAGCTTTGTTAACAAGCGGCTTAAACCCCTTGCTTGTATCTCACTTTGATAAAAACTGCTACAATAGATACATTGTAATTATTGAAATTACTTTTGGCAAGATAGCTTTAATCTTTGCTAACCCGCTCTCAGTCTTCCCGAAGCTTCCCGAAAAAATTTAATCTAAGGCCCGCCGACCTTCTAAGGCTCTTGCTAACGTTACCTCATCCGCATACTCTAGATCGCCCCCCATCGGCAACCCAAAAGCAATGCGCGTCACCGTTGTAAAGGGTTTTAAGAGACCACCGAGATAGAGGGTCGTCGTTTCTCCTTCTACGGTGGGGGTAAGGGCTAAAATGACCTCTTTAGTAGGATTTTGGCTCACCCGTTTGATTAAGCTTTGGATGGTTAACTGTTCTGGGCCAATGCCGTCCATCGGTGAAATAACTCCCCCTAGGACATGGTATTTCCCCTTATACTCCCGCGTTTTTTCCAGGGCAATCACATCCCGCGAATCCGCCACCACACAAATCACCTGGGAATCCCGTTGGGGATTACGACAAATTTCACAGACAGGTTCTGCTGATAAATGGAAACAGACCTGGCACAATCCCACCTGTTTTTTGGCTTCTAAGAGGGTTTGAGCTAATAGCTGAATCTCTTTTTCTGGACGTTTTAAAAGATGTAGAGCTAACCGTTGAGCGGATTTGGGGCCAATGCCGGGTAAGCGTTGTAATTGTTCAATGAGGCGGGCTAGGGGCGGGGTATAAATAGGGTTAACTCCGAGGGGATTAATGATGTATGAACAGGGGGATCATAAAACTTGCCGTTGGGTGTCGTCAAGCATCCTCACCGCCGGGATACTTCACACAGAAGCCATTTAGGATTACGCTAACCCAATCACCCTGGTGATAGTTGTCTGGTTTTTCCCAGATCCCATCACCTATCTGCCGCTTAAATTACGATGATGACTCCCTCCGTTGCCACTTTTCAATCCCTGGCCCAACAATACCAAACGGCTTTGTTAGAAGATGTTCTGCCTTTTTGGCTAAAATACTCCCTGGATGAAGAAAAAGGAGGGTATTTTACTTGCTTAGATCGTCAAGGAATTTGTTTTGATACGGATAAGTTTATTTGGTTACAAAATCGTCAAGTCTGGCTTTTTGCTTGGCTTTATCGGCAGTTAGAATCTCATCCCCTGGTGAGTTCTCAAGATCGGGAAATCTGGTTAGAAACGGCTCGTCATGGGGCAAATTTTTTGGCGCAGTATGGTCGAGATGGGGAGGGAAATTGGTATTTTTCGCTAGATCGGGAAGGTCGTCCTTTGGTGCAACCCTATAATATTTTTTCCGATTGTTTTGCGGCAATGGCCTTTAGTCAATACGCTCAAGTGACTGGGGAAGAAACCGCCAAGGCGATCGCTCTCCAAGCTTATCACAATGTTTTACGCCGTCAGGATAATCCGAAGGGGCAATATAGTAAAGCTTATCCGGGGACAAGACCGTTAAAGTCCTTAGCGGTACCGATGATTTTAGCCAATTTGACCCTAGAAATGGATTGGTTATTGGAGCCGGATTTATTAGAGTCGGTGTTAACGGCCACCATTCAGGAGGTGATGGGTCAGTTTTTAGATCCGCAGGCCAAAATTCTTTACGAAAATGTGGCCCCGGATGGGTCGTTGGTCAATTGTTTTGAGGGACGGTTATTAAATCCCGGCCATGGCATTGAAGCGATGTGGTTTATGATGGCGATCGCCGAACGTCGTCAGGATCAATCTTTAATGAATCAAGCAGTGGAAGTGGTCTTACGGATTTTGGATTATGCCTGGGATAAAAAATATGGGGGAATTTTCTACTTTTTAGATGCCCAGGGTTATCCCCCTCAACAGTTAGAATGGGATCAAAAATTATGGTGGGTACATTTAGAAACGTTAGTGGCTTTGGTAATGGGTTATCGGTTAACAGGAAATATGGATTGTTGGCAATGGTATCAAAAGGTTCATGATTATGCCTGGACGAATTTTGCCGATCCAGAATACGGAGAATGGTTCGGTTATTTGAATCGTCAGGGGGAAGTTCTCTTAAATTTAAAGGGGGGAAAATGGAAGGGCTGTTTTCATGTCCCCAGGGCATTGTTTTTGTGTTGGCAGAATTTTGCGAAGTTAGCGGCTGGCTCTGTTTCTCTAACTTAACGGCGGTTTCTAGCGTTCAATCTTTTCCCAAGGGATAAAGAATCCCTTAAAATCATCTATAGGCTTTGCCCTTTCACTGCCCAATTATTGCCCAATTAACCAGAAAACCATGCTTGCGGACGATCTCAAAACCCTGTTAACCGATCTCCTTCGTCAATACCGCGATCGCGTAGATTTTTTGGCCCTGCGGGTCGAGGAGGCGGAAGGAACCAATATTGTTCTGCGGGGAAATCAGATCGAAACCTTGAGCGAGGGGTTAGCCATTGGCGGTCATGTACGGGCCTGTCACCAAGGGGGCTGGGGCTTTGCGTCCTTTAATCGCTTGGCCAGTTTACCGGAACGCATTGAAGAGGCGATCGCCGCGGCCAAGTTGGTGGGGGAAGAGGAAACCCTATTAGCTCCCATTGAAGTGGTACAAACTATCTGTCAATTACCCTTAACGGGAACCAATCCCCGTCACATTCCCCTAAGTGACAAAAAGGCCCTCTGCGATCGCTATAACCAAATTCTCCAAAGTGTCAGTCCGCGCATTACCACCACCCACGTCCGCTACGGCGATACTCAACAGCGCATGATTTTGGCCACCTCGGAAGGAACCTTGATCGAACAAAGTTGGTGTGACTTGGAAATGCGGTTTTCCGCGACGGCTAGGGATGGCGAAACGGTACAAATTGGCCGGGAAACAACCGGATCTCGCAACGGTTACGAAGATTTAACCCAATTAGATGTCCTGGTGGAACAGGCGGCTCAACGGGCTGTGCAGGCTCTGACTCTGCCGATGGTGAAAGGGAATAGTTATCCGGTCGTTATTGATCCGGTTTTAACGGGGCTATTTGTCCATGAAGCCTTTGGGCATCTTTCCGAAGCCGATATGCTCTACGAAAATCCCGATTTTTTAGAGGTGATGAGTCTCGGTAAACGTTTTGGGCCGGACTTTCTGCAAATCTATGATGGCGCGGCTCCCCAGGGCCATCGGGGCAGTTATTACTACGATGATGAGGGCGTACCGGCCACCCGTACCCAATTAATTCAAGATGGGGTATTAGTCGGCAGGCTCCATTCACGGGAAACGGCGGGCAAATTAGGAGAAAAACCAACCGGCAATGCGCGTTGTTTGAATTATCATTATTCGCCGATTGTGCGGATGACCAATACCTGGATTGAGCGGGGAACAACCCCAGTGGCCAGTCTATTTGATGATATTCAGGAAGGGGTGTATGCCAAAAATTGGTTAGGGGGGATGACCAATGGCGAAATGTTTACCTTTAGTGCGGGGGAGGCGTGGATGATCCGGAATGGCCAATTAGCGGAACCGGTGCGGGATGTGACGCTCTCCGGCAATGTGTTTAAAACCCTCGCTAATATTGAGGCGATCGCCGATGACTTTTATTGGGATGAGTCGGGCGGTTGCGGTAAAGGCGGGCAAAGTGGTCTGGCGGTGGGTTGTGGTGGCCCCAGTTTACGCCTTCGGGATGTCGTGGTTGGGGGAGAAGCCGA
>JAYKIP010000377.1:0-3186 GCA_035286205.1 Merismopediaceae cyanobacterium | reverse complement strand
AACATTTTAGCCCGTTGTTCCTCATCCTGACACTCTAACATCGCTGTCCACACTAACGGAGCTTCATCCCCCGATTGAATGGTTAAATCTTGATAGCTTAAGGTCGGCACTAACACCGGTAATACTTTTTTTAAGGAAGTTGAACCTTGAAAACCAGGGTGATGATAGGCATGTTTAAAAATTAACTGTAAATCCCACAGTCGGTCAATCATCTTGTTTAACCTGACGGCGTGTTCCGGAAACGTTTTGCCCAATTTCTTTAGAATTTTGGCTTCAAAGGACTGATGATAAACTACAATCGAGCCTTGTTCCCCAATACTTTCGATTAATGCCTGAAGTAACGGCGATCGCGGATCGGTGGCGATCGAATGTAGATACTCCCGATGGAATAATTGATCCGGTTCCTGTAAAACGTGACAACTAAACTGAAACACACATTTTTCGTAGGGTCTTAATCCCGGAAAACGTGGAACGGCATCCCCCAGAGCCTCCACATCTAAAAAATAGAGGGGAAATTGTAATTTTTGCCATTGAGCTTGTAAATAATCCCGATCAATCTCCGGTTGATTGGCTAAAGTCAAGGCGATAAATTGCCGTTGGGCTTCCGTCAAGGGAAAATCGGCGGGAACATCCTGTAAATTCACAATCTTTTGGTTTAACAGTTGTTCCAATTTCCGTCGCTTTAACCGGGGAATATCCAACACCGATCGCGCCGGAATCCCCTGCCAACAGTGGGCTTTAAAACTACAAATCTCCGGCTTATGACAATGGCGACCAATGGTGATATCCGGTTCTATAGATTGATTGAGAATCTCTCGAAAATATCGGAGAGTCTCCTCCAAATGCGCTGACCACCGTTCCACCGCCGCCGAAACATTGTGTAAATTAAAACGCTGGCCGAGGTTATCCCAATTTTCTGCTAAGGGATTAACCACCAAAATAAAAGTATTGGTAATTCTTAGACCAAGACCCGATAATACATATTTTTGTAACGCTAAATCGGGAATATGTTCATCCTTCACCTTGGTCGAAGACTTGACTTCAATGATTTCCCAATCCCCTGTCTTGGTTTGTCGTAAAATATCACAACGCACTAAAATATCATCAAAAATAAAAGCCGCCTCAAACAGACAACTGGCCCTTGTGGCGATTAACTGCTGAGTTTTTTCTAAAATCTCCGGTAAAGTGCCGGTTAATAATTGGCCATCCGGGAAAGATTGACGAGCATACACCCCGATCGCGGTTCCCTGTTTACGACGTTGCCGTTGGGCTAAGGTTAAAGGCGTTGCCAGTTCCGGTAGTCGAATCGAGAGCCACAAACGTTTAGAGCATTGGAGTCCAGCCAAAAAATCCGTTTTCGTCATTGGAAAAGACACCGTTGTCCATCTCCCTATCCCTACGATGACCTAATTTCAATCCTAAGGGAAAAAACGGGTTTTGACTCATTTTGGGAGGGTTATGGGCGATTTTTACTCCGTAGATTCCCCTAGAATTTGAGCCATTGAGCATCCCCAGGCTTCGATAAACCCGGCTTACTGGGATCTACTACGGCGGGGGGAGGACTAGGCTTGGCCTCACCAGGGGTATTGGTGGCGGGTCGGGACGGTTCACTCTGGGGTTTATAAATAATGGCTAACAGTCCCACTAATTCATCCCGTTGGGCGCGGTTCAAGGCTTGAATTTTTTTAACGTCGCTATCCCTGGGATTGGTTTGGAGAGTTAACGCCCCCGGATAGTTAGCCGCAATAATTTCTTCGTTCACACCGAGATAATCCGCCAGGGTAATCTTCCAGTCAAAACGGTAGCGGGGTTGGCGTTTTTTGACATCTAAGTGGTAGCGAATGAACCGACTCATCAGGGTATGCTCCGGATCCACTTGCCCCGTTTCCTTACGGATATATTGATTTTCGAGGGGTAAAAAGGTCAGCTTTGCATAAACTTTTTGGGCGGCCTCTTCTGGACGGATGCTCGTCATGATCCGGCTTGCCGGGGGTGTTTGCGCCAGGCTCAGTTCTCCCTGGAACCATCCCCCGCCGAGAACCACCATCAGCCCGATTAAAAAGCCGCATAGTCCCCGTAAACCCACAGAAAAAAGCCGCGATCGCCGATCCCCTATCCTCATGTTCTAGCCCCTAATCACGAATAATCTCCGGTTGAGTCAACTCATCGGACATTTCAATCACCGCCCGAATCACCGGTTTCATCACCGGGTCATCAATATTATCCAAATCCTGATAACGATTCCGTTTCGCACGACTGGCCACCTGTACCGTAATTTGATAACGATTAGAAGCCGCTTCCAACAGTTCTTCCGCGCGATACATCACCTGGGAAGGATCAAAGGCATTGCGTTTTTGCATCAGTAAGACTTAAGAGAAAGATAACAAACCAGTTCCCATCCTAGCTTAAAAAGTTCCCAAGCAAAAAACCGAGGTTCAGACCTGAAAAATCAAGGTTACGGCATCTATGGGATAATAGACCTTTGTTTCCGTGCGTGATCTCCCATGAACCGTTTTCTCTCTGCCTTACTCCTTGTGTGGGTTCTCGGTTGTAGTCTTACCCTTTCCGCCTGTGGAGCCTTACCCCCCAGTTTACAACGATATTCCGATAGCCAAGATGGTTACGAATTTCTCTATCCCAATGGCTGGATTGCGGTAGATGTGAAACAGGCTTCCCCCGGTGTAGATGTGGTATTCCATGATTTGATTGAACGCAGTGAAAATTTAAGTGTGATTGTCAGTGATATTCCCCAGGGCAAGAATTTAGGGGATTTAGGCAGTCCGAGTGATGTGGGTTATCGTCTCCTCCAGGAAATGAATCGTCGCCCCAATAGTCAACGTCAAGCTGAATTAATTAATGCCGAGCAACACGAAGTCCAGGGCAAAACCTATTACACCCTGGAATATCAAGTTTCGGCTCCCAATCTGCCCGATCGCCATGATATTGCCACTGTCACCACCAATCGCGGTAAATTATTAACCTTTAATTTATCCACTAGCGAAAGCCGTTGGCCAAAGGTCGAAAATTTGTTTAAAACTGTCGTTAACTCTTTTACCGTTTATTAATTTTATAGCTGAGTTATTAACAGTAATGGCCATGGTATTACCCACTTTTGTCTTGGCTTCTGCCTCGCCGGCCCGTCGTCGTCTTTTGGAAACGGTGGGGATTCAGCCGGTGGTGCAACGC
>JAYKIP010000376.1:0-16536 GCA_035286205.1 Merismopediaceae cyanobacterium | reverse complement strand
ACCTGGATATAAAAGGACTTGGACTTGAAAAGCATGAAGGTATTTTGGGAGAAAGAGAAGGATATCCAGATTACAAACATGAATCCGGTAAGAGGTTGGAGCTAAAGCTTCTTTATATAGATAATCCCCGCCTTAAAATGAAAAAGCCACCTACTCCGCGAGAGCCATCAGCTCGACTTACTCAAAAAGTAACTGTCAAAAATGTCGATCCTGAGTTAGATGCAATGCTGCTCATCGCATATCGAATGGAGGTAAATGATCTGAACTCAGATGCAGCAGTTCCCCAAATTATTGATCTTGAACTCTTTTCTATGATTGAGCTTGTTGAAGCACGAGATAAACGTATGACTGATGGTGGTGGAAGATGGTTTGGAAATTATGACACACCAACGGTTTTAAGCAAAATTGGAAAAGAAAAACTCAGCAAAGGTTTACCTTTAGACACAAATTCATATGGTCGCAAAGAATCTGAAGGTAAGGATTTTAACGAGGATACAAATTTTGGAAAGCTAAAGAGGATACCGCATCCTAAGCTTCAGAGTTTTTTATCCAAGTACAAATCGCCTTCAGAAGACGAGCAACCTTCTTTGGATTCGGTAGTTGATGAGCTACTTGAGGTAGACGAAAAAGAGTTTCAGGATGAAGAAAGAGATTAATGGATTGCTCTACTAAACTATTGGTTGAGACAGGCTAACTTAACCGATCTGCCGGAAGAAGCGGCCAGCCCATCCCTTACCCTAGGCGCGTCTGCCGAGCTAACATTCAGGCTAAAATGAAAACCCTAACAATTTCCGGTTTGGAGCAATTACGATGGTAAAAATTGTTCGTCGCCGTTCCCTTGGTGTACAACCTGTCTATGACATTGGCGTAACAAACGATCATAATTTTGTATTGGCTAATGGGTTAGTGGCCTCGAATTGCTTCAACAAATCCCACTCCACCGCCTACGCCTACGTGACCTATCAAACTGCCTATCTCAAGGCCAATTATCCCGTTGAATACATGACGGCGTTATTAACGGCCAGTAGTGATAGTCAAGAAAAAATTGAAAAATATCGAGAGAATTGTCAGAAATTAGGCATTGAGGTCTTACCGCCGGATATTAATCGTTCCCAAAAGCATTTTACGCCCCACCAGAATCATATTTTATTTGGCTTTTCTGCCGTCAGAAATTTGGGAGAAGGAGCCATAGATAATATCCTCCAAGCCAGGGAAGAAGCGGGGGGAAATTTCGCATCCTTAGCGGATTTTTGTTCCAGGGTAGATTTACGGGTGGTCAACCGTCGCGCATTGGAAACCTTGATCTATTGCGGAGCCTTTGATCATTTACAGCCGAATCGCAATCAATTATTACACGACCTGGATTTAGTGATTGCCTGGTCACAAAAACGCCATAAGGAAAAGGAAAGCGGTCAAACCAATATGTTTGATATGATTAGCCCTCCCACCGAAGAGTCACCCCAACGGAATGATTTTGCCCAGATTCCCAGTGCGCCCCCGGTAGCTGATTTTTCATTACAGGAAAAGTTACGTCTGGAAAAAGAACATATCGGGTTTTATATTTCGGAACATCCCCTCAAGTCGGTACAAAAGGCGGCCAAGTTATTATCTCCCATTAATTTGGCGGATTTAGATGCCTATAAAATGCGTCAACGGGTGAGTGCGGTCGTGATTTTAATTGCCGTGAAAAAAATTATGACCAAAACCGGTAAAGCCATGGCGTTTTTAACCCTAGAGGATGTGTCCGGACAAGCAGAGGCAGTGGTTTTTTCCGATGAATATGAACGGCTGTATGAGATATTACAGGAGCAAAGTCAAGTGATGATCTGGGGCAAGATTGATAAGCGGGAGGAGCGGACGCAATTAATTGTGATGGATTTGGAACCCATTGAAGCGGTGAAGATGTTAATGCTGGAGTTAAATCCCCAGGATGTCCTCGATCCGGCCAAGCAAGTTCGCCTCAAGAGTGCCTTACAGGAGCAATCCGGGGATCAGAAGGGGGCCAAAATCCCGGTGGTGGCCATGGTCGGGCAAGGGGCTAAACGTCAATTTATTCGTCTGGGCGATCGCTACTGGGTACGCGATGGAGAAGGGGCCGCTAGTTACTTATCTCAAATTGGTTTTCAAGCTCACACAGAACGCCTATTATCTCCTAGTTCCGCCGGTGAATAAGGCTTGAGAGTGAGCAGTCCAGGGGAGGAAAAGAAACCCCTTAGGGAATTTTAACTTTCAGTAAATCTTCTAGGGGAAAATGGGTGTGATATTCCCCTTGATCCGCCAAAATGCCGATAATATGTAACGCGGTTTGGGGAGGATGTTGCAGGGATGTCCAGGGAATGGCAATTTCTAAACAGCTTTGCCACGCCATTTGACTTTGACAGGGAATGGGCAACCAGGAAAAGGGACTATGGACTTTTTCTAACCAGAGTTTTCGGTTAATTAGGTCAATCCCTAGATGACTATGAAAATAATAATTTAAAGGAGATTGATCGGGTAAATTGGCGATCGCCGCCGGGCTATTGGGAATCGCCACTTCGGGATAATACCAAAAGAGATGTAATTCATTGGTTGCATTTAAGGAAGCGGTAAAGTTAGGAGAAAAATCAAAGCGAAAATAGAGAGAATGATGATTCACCCCATAGAAAAGTGTGGTTAAATCGCTAACTTTTTGGGTACTTCCCTGGGAAGCCATTTCAATGCGGCCCGCCTTACGCCAATCCTCTAACTGCCCTAGCCCATTAATGGGGGGATAAATCAAGCCATCGGGTTTAGCAGAATTGGGTTTGGGATAGGTCTCTAAAGGTTGATAGAGATAACTGGGAATGGGTTCATTTAAAGCCCGATAGAGGGTAAGCAAATGCTCACGAAACAGTTGATCCAAAAGAGCATCCTGATGGCTGGAATTGCCCTGACCAAACCACCAAAACCAATCGGAACCTTCAGCGGCATAGAGAGCTTCCCAGGCTTCGGGGTTATTTTCTTCCGTTGCTTCGGGATGATTGGCCAGCACTTGACGGGCATCAATGAGATATTCCCAGGCTTTATTTTTAATGGGATCACCGATCCAGGTTTTAAAGGTTCCGTCAATCCAAGAACCACTGTGTAATTTGTCCGCCGGTAAGACCTGATGGGGCGGAAATTGATTTAAAAATTCGGAGACAGTGACTAATTTTAGGTTAGGGGTTTGACTGAAACGCTCGTATAGTTCTGTCAGGAACGGTAAGCCATCCTGGGGATAATTTTCCCAACAGTTTTCACCATCCAGGGCAATGGTCACTAACCAGGGTTGTTGCAATCCTTGACGGGGATCACTCTGGCGTTGTTGTAATAAAAAGGCGATCGCCTGGAGATGTTGAATTAAATCCTTGGCGGCCTTAGCCGGGGCTTGACCGGCATAGGTAAACCCAATGAGATCCGAAAGACGATGATCCCGAAAAACGACCGCTAAATCTCCCTCATCGGTGACGAGACGGTAGGGACGATACAGTAATTCCGGCTCTGTCATTAAGCCCCGTTGATCCCGATAAAATTTCCGTTTTAAGGTGTGGGATAAAATCATTTCATCGGTACAGAACCAGGAAAATTTTGCCTGGGCAATCTCCCCTAAAATTGCTGGACTCACTGCCTGTTCCGAGGGCCAAAGTCCCTGGGGTTCACACCCAAAATATCGCCAATAAATTTCCTTGGCTTTTTGTAAATGCCGATTAATATCTTCTGACCAACAAAAACGCGGTTCCGGTAATTTAAGGTTGGGTAACGCCACCTGGGCCGATCGCGTATCGGCTAATAAAGGCAAAATGGGATGGGTATAGGGACTGGTCGTAATTTCTAATTGTCCCTGTTCCTGCATCCGACGATGTTGGGGCAAAATACGCTGAATAATTTGTCGTTGTTTGGCAATCATCCGTTGGCGATCGCTGAGGGAAAAGCCCTGCTGTTGATTGTACCAATGACGCAATTCGGGGTCTTCTTCACGAAAGAGGGGATCAATCCAAGCCAAATTATGCCAGGCTAATAAATCACTAAAATCCTGTAACTGCCAATGGGTTAAACACCAATCTACCCCCTGACTTTGGCATTGTTCAAAGAGTTGGCGATACCGGGGATAGGGTGCAATTAAAGTACGGTAATGGGCATCGAAAAATGTGGTTAAAATCGTGCGTTTTTGCTCAACGGTTAACTGATTGTCTGGGGTTAAGGTAAGAGCTAAATAGGGGTCTATGGCCGTTCCCTGGGCGTAATCCTCCAGTTGCAAAATCAGCGACGGCACTAAATTGACCGTTTGATGTAGTTTAGGATAACGCTCTAATAATAAAACTAAATCCAGATAATCTTTACAACCGTGCAGACGCACCCAGGGCAGACGATAGCCGGGGGATTGACTCCCCAAAGTATCTCGTGAAAAATAAAGCGGTTGGTGTTGATGCCAAATAAAGGCAATATAGAGAGGATGGGTCATCGGTGGGTCAGGAGTGGGTTACCAGAAAAATTAAGAGAATTATTTCAGAGAATTAAGTCTTAAAAAGATTTTGAAAGGGGATTCACTAAACCGCGTCCATTTTGGGAACTGTAGTTTTTTGCAACACTTTCAAGGGGTAAGTCCTCCTTTTTAAGAGGGATTTAGGGGGATCGCCTTGGAATGGCAAAAACGATGTATTTCAAGTTAGACGAGGTTTAAAAAGGTTCTAAGGGTAAATCTTCGACTTTTTTGAGGGCCGGTGAGGGTTGAAATTGAAAGGCTTTTTCATCTACAACAGGATTAAAGGTTTGTTTGAGGATCGTTTCCTGCACATTAATTTTAATCTCCTGTTCCGACCCCAGTAATTGTAATTTTTTCAGGGTTTGCGCTTGATTATCTATCCAGAGTATCAGACTTAAATCTTCACCATTGGTTTTATAGGCGTAACGGGTATAATCCACACCCTCCTGGGTCAGGGTATCTTGACTTAAACTCAGGCCGGCTATCCGATAATCACGGGTAAAAAATTGCAGAATCGCCGATAGTAATTGCGATTGATCGAGGGTTGGGCCTTGCTCCTCTTGCAGTGATCGCACAATTTCCAGTAAAAAGGAAGAAGCCAAGCCGATGAAGAAACTATCTTCCGAATCCTGAAACGCTTCAAAGCTCATTTCCCGGTAGCGATCGCGGTTACGGTGATAGATCCAGACGGTTTGGCCATCGGAAGTAATGAAATATTGTTGCGTCCCTAGTTTAATTTCCGATACAAAACGACGGGGTAAGACCGTGAGGGTAGAAGTGTGATTATCAATATCTACTTTAAATTGATCCCCCTGGGCATTAATCGTCACCTGGGACTCCACCTGAAACGTGGTGGCCTGAAAAAAATGCGTCAGGGCTTTTTCTAATAATGTCAGGTTTAACTCTGTTGGCTGTTGAACTGCGGCGATCGCCGGGAGAGGAAGAGTCAGTACCGGCCCAATCGCTAGGGTTCCCGTCAGTAACCACAGACAAGGGATACCGAGCAAACGGCGCTTTAACTGATCTTCCATGGTGCTATCCCTAGGCATTGAAAAAACTGGGTCAAAAGCGATTAACCCGACTGGAGCAAAATGAATACTTTTCTATCCTACTCCTTAATGAATAGCCTGAATGCCAGTCCAACTCCGATTGACCGGATAACCATAGGTAATAGCGGTTTGGGTCGGGGCCGGGGACTGATGACCGTTTAACCCCACACTGACAAATTGCGGCCTTTCTTCTCCTAAATCACTCGTTTTAAACAGAACATGATCCGGCGTATTTTGATCCCATCCCAATAACAAGGCACTCACTTCCTCGTTCGGTTGGAGATTGGCACTCAGGGTTTGCATCCGACGATTTTGCCGATGCCAGACGACCCCATAATCCGATATATCAGAACTATTAAATGCCCCTTCTAGTTGCCGTGCTAAAAGGCGATCGCCGTTTTTTGACCAGGAAACAGGAATTAACAGAGAAATGACACCCGCCATCTCTTCACTGGATTCACCGACCTTATCTAAATAGGCGGCAATGGGGGACTCCGCCCGGATGACCTGTAACTGGCCGGTGCTTAAATTTTCCACAAAGAGAACGCTCAAGGCTTTAGAACGATGCAGTTCCGATTCGGCCCGCATTTCAATACGACTGTAGGCGGCATACTGACCATCGGGGGACACCAAGGCCGGAGAACGGTAGTAGCTTAACCCGGCGTGACGTTGCTGGGTGTAGTTCTGTTGGGTTTTTAGTAACCAGGCCCAGGGTACCGGGTAGGGACTATTCAGGGGATCTTCCTGGCTTTCGATAGCGGGTTCCAAGGCGGGTTCTAAGGCCGGGAGGGGCGAGGACTCTTTCAGGCTAGAAAAACTAACCATTGTACTAGGCGACGAATGATTAACAGCCATCGCTAGGGAAGAAGCCAAACCCAGGGAAGGGGTCAAAACAGGGGCCATTGTGATGATGAGGGAGAGGGAACAGAGAAGGCGATCGCCACCAAAAAGCACCATGGGAATCTATGCTCAACACAGTAAAGGATCGACCAGGAGAACTGTGGGCTTTGGCTAAGGCTCTGTTAGTCAATGGGCTAGTCAAAGGGCCAGTTGCGGCGTGGTTATATTCGTAGTCTGCTAGGGTTGCCAGAGGTTCCTAAGTTGTTACAAGTCTTTACGTTTCAGCGATCGCTCCTTAAAACCCCATCCTGTTGTCTTTTTTTAGGCAATGTAGGGGCCTAGTCTCTCAGTCCTATGCTCTCTGGATTTGGCAACCAAACCCCTACCCCATCTTAAGGAGAAGTCAAGAAGCTGATTGGGGATAACCTCACATTTCCCCGGCATGATAGGAACTGCGTACCAACGGGCCAGACCGCACCTGTTGAAATCCCATGCTCTTAGCCAGATCCCCTAACGCTTCAAATTCGGAGGGAGTCCAATATTTTTGCACCGGCAAATGTTCCAACGATGGCCGCATATATTGACCCAAAGTGAGGCGATCGCAACCGACGCTCCGTAAATCCTGAAGGGTTTGGCGAATTTCTGCAAGGGTTTCCCCATGGCCCAACATTAACCCGGATTTGGTAGCAATGTGGGGATTCGCCTCTTTAACCCACTGTAAAACGGCCAAAGAGCGTTCATACTTAGCTCCCCGGCGCACTTTTCCCTGGAGTCGGGCCACGGTTTCAATATTGTGGTTATAGCAAACCGGTTTCGCCTGAACGACCGTTAACACCCGTTGCTGTTGACTGGTTTCCCGTCCTGTTCCACTCCAAAAGTCGGGGGTGAGGACTTCAATTTGGGTATCGGGTTGTTGGGCGCGAATGGCTTCCATGACTTGGACAAACCAACCGGCTCCTCCATCCGGCAAATCATCCCTCGCCACCGAGGTTAAAACCACATAGCGTAATTCCAAGAGTTTGACGGCTTCGGCGACTTTACGCGGTTCTTGGGGATCGAGGGCGATCGGGGCGTGACCTTTATCCACCTGACAAAAGGCACAGGAACGGGTACAGGTTGGCCCCATCAGTAAAAAAGTGGCTGTTTTTTGGCTGTAACATTCCCCCCGATTGGGACAGCGACCCTCCTCACAAATGGTATGAATTTGGCGTTGTTTAATGATTTTCTGCACCGTTGAGAGTTCACTGACTTTGCCCACCGGTCGTTTGAGCCAAGGGGGGAGAGCGTGTACTTCATCGCGCCAGGGATCGAAAGAGGTAGTTACCGAGTCTTGGGAAAGCATGGTTGGGGAGAAGGTCAAAAAAGGAAGATTGGTTTGTAGCCTAGGATAAACGAAGACCTCTTTTCTCGGATCACCCGCCGGTTACCGTTATTGTTGCTGATCCTGCTCAACTTGTCTTTTTAGCTGTTTCATTAATCCATCCAGTTGCTTTTCTAAAGCCATCACTTTGGGTTCTGTTTCGTCCATGATGAGTTTTACTACATAGGCTTGGGTGTCATTGTATTGAATGCGAGGTTCGCGCTTTTCCTGACTTGCTAACTGGAATTCCCGTTGTTGTTCAGGAGTCAGAATCAGAAAGATTTTTTGTTGGGCATTTGTGATTAACTGATCTTGCTCTTTCATTAACGATTGAATTTGGCTTGCTAAGGCTTCAACTTGAGGGGAATGCTTTGCCTGGGCTAAATAAAGGGGAGTGGCGATCGCCGGTGAGAATGACAAAATACTAGGAGAAAAACTAATCGTGATGCCGAGTATCGTTAAAGTACTAAGCTTTGTCCAAAAAGAGAGGGTTTTCATGGAGTTTAAGCTCCTCATAAAGCTCGTTACTCTGATTATAAAATGACCTTTTTAACCCGACTTAAATTTAACAGTTTCTTAAGGATAATCGCCTGGTTCCTGACTATCTTCTCTGGATTGAATTGGCAAACGCCACTTTTCGGACATTTCAAGAACGTTTTTGACCCAGGGCTTTCGTCGGCTCCCTCGTGCTTCAGGGGCGATCACTGGAAATTTCCCCCCAGTCTCTCCTTTCATAATCTTTTCATAATCTTCCCCGGCGTGTTAGAGTGGGAATTATGAAACAAATATGAAAGCGACGGTTATGGCGGAGATCGGTCATCGGTTAGGGATAGGCGGCGTTCTAGGGATTGTCTTAGGGCTATTGTCTGCTTGCCAGATGGCCCCTCCTCCTCCGTCCTCCTCCAGCCCCGAACCCAAAACCGTTTTAACCACGTTTACGGTCATTGCAGATATGGCGCAGAATGTGGCGGGCGATCGCCTCCGGGTGGTGTCATTGGTGAAACCGGGGGCCGAAATTCATGGTTATGAACCGACTCCCCAGGATATTGAACGGGGAGAAAAGGCGGCGTTAATTTTGGATAATGGTTTAAATTTGGAACGGTGGTCAGAACGTTTTTTTCAGCATTTTCCCCAGGTTCCCCGCACCACGTTAAGTGAAAAGATTACACCTTTAACCATTGCCTCGGATCGTTATCAAGGTCAGCCGAATCCCCACGCCTGGATGTCGCCTAAAAATGCTTTGATTTATGTGGATAATATTCGCCAAGCTTTAATTGAACTCGATCCACAAAATACGGCAATTTACAATCAAAATGCCCAAATTTATCAGCAAAAAATTCGTGAGCTAGATCAAAAATTACGTCAGGCAATTAGTAAAGTCCCGGTGGATCAACGGTATCTTGTCAGTTGTGAAGGGGCTTTTTCCTATCTGGCTAAAGATTACGGCTTAAAAGAGATTTATCTCTGGCCAGTCAATGCAGAAAAACAGGCAACTCCCCAACAAATTGCCCAGGCGATCGCCCAGGTAAAAGCCCAAAAAATCCCGGCGGTTTTCTGTGAAAGTACGGTGAATGATCAAGCTCAACGACAGGTTGCTGAAGAAAGTGGAGCCAAGTATGGAGGGGTGTTTTATGTGGATTCTTTATCACCACCGGCGGGGCCAGCTAGTACCTATCTTAAGCTATTAGAACATAATATTAAGACTTTAATGCAGGGATTACAAACCAAAATCCCCCCAAATCCGACCTAAACAGGTTTGAGCTTTCTAAAAAAGTTTGATTCCCCTAAATCCCCTTAGAAGATTTGATTCTCTTAAATTCCCTTTAGAAGGTTTGATCCCCCTAAATCCCCCTTAAAAAGGGGGACTTGATCATCAATTATCAACTATCAATTATCAATTATCAATTATCAACTATCAATTGTCAACTATGTCCCCCAGTCTCTCGATTGAAAACTTAACCGTTGCCTACCATGGCAAACTCGCTCTTCAGGTAGATTCCTTAAGCATTCCCCAGGGATCAATCTGTGGCTTAGTGGGCATGAATGGAGCCGGTAAATCTACCCTATTTAAAGCCTTGATGGGATTTGTTAAACCCCGAAAGGGCCATATTTTAATCCAAGAACGACCTAATCGTTATGCCCAAAAACATAATCTCTTAGCCTATATGCCCCAAACGGAAGAAGTGGATTGGCAATTTCCCATCGCCGTTGAAGAAGTGGTGATGATGGGACGTTATGGCTATCTGAATTTTCTAAGAATGCCGCGTATTCAAGACCGAGAAATTGTGCGGGAAAGTTTAGAGCAGGTGGATTTATGGCCCCTCCGTCACCGGCAGATCGGGGAATTATCCGGGGGACAAAAAAAGCGTACCTTTTTAGCCAGGGCGATCGCCCAAATTATGACCCTACGCGAACCGGTGCGCCCTTCCTTATTACTCTTAGATGAACCCTTTAGTGGCGTGGATATTAGAACCGAAAAAATGATGATTCAACGATTACTAGAATTACAAAAACAAGGTCATACCATTTTAATTTCTACCCATAATCTGGAGTCTATTCAAACCTTTTGTGATCAAGTGATTTTAATTAATCGAACACTCTTGGCCTATGGAGAAACGGCGGAAGTCTTTACCCCAGAAAATTTACAACGGGCCTTTAGTAGCACCGAAATGGCTAAACCCACCTCCACTTCCTGGTTAAGTCTGGAACGGGAGGTCTTGCAATGGAGTTAGTTAACCTAGTTAATACCTTGATCGCCCCTTTACAACATACTTTTATGCTCAAGGCGATCGCCATTAGTGCCTTAGTCGGTTTAGTGTGTGCCGCTTTGTCTTGTTTTATTACCTTAAAAGGTTGGGCTTTAATGGGAGATGCGGTTTCCCATGCAGTTATGCCAGGGGTGGTTTTAGCCTACATTTTTAACTTACCCTTAGCCCTAGGAGCCTTTATTTTTGGGCTAATTTCGGTCTGGATGATCGGCTTTATTCAATCACAAACGAGGGTCAAGGAAGATACGGTGATTGGCATTGTCTTTACCGGTTTTTTCGCCCTGGGATTAGTGTTAATTTCTAAAATTCGTAGTTCCCTTGATTTAACTCATATTTTATTTGGCAATGTGTTGGGGATTTCCCCCAGTGATTTAATCCAAACAGCAATTATTAGCCTGATTACTTTAGTGGTTCTCGGTTTATTACGCAAAGATTTATTACTCTTTTGTTTTGACCCCATTCATGCCCGTTCCATTGGGTTAAATACCAGCTTTCTTTACTATACATTATTAACCCTCTTGTCTTTAACGGCGGTGGTGGGCTTACAAACCGTTGGTATTCTGTTAGTAGTAGCCATGTTAATCACCCCAGGGGCAACGGCCTATCTCCTCAGCGATCGCTTTGACCGAATGTTAATCCTGGCGATCCTGTCGGGTATCCTTTCCAGCGTTTTGGGAACCTATATCAGCTATTACCTGGACGGTTCAACGGGCGGCTGTATTGTTTTAGTCCAAACCTTGCTCTTTGCCTTGGCCATGGTCTTTGCCCCGAAACACGGCCTGTTAGCTCAACGAAAATAGACTATAGAATTAAGGAAAGTTCAGCAGTCCTGTTCGCAATGCGTCTTAATGCCCAAGCTAAACAATGTCTTTTAGGGGAAATCGAAAAACAAGCCCAACCCCTAAGTCTAGATGTGCCGAAACAAATTGTCCTCAAGCGTCTGGATAAGGTGACAACGGAGGATGGCCCGCCCCTGGCCAAAGCGGAATTGGCGGCACTGGTTTTGGATATGTTTCCCCAGTTTAATCCCCAGGTGTTGGAGCAAGCGGCGAAAGCTAATCGTGCTTCGACCCTCAAATCTGTCAAAAAACCGTTATTGATTCTGAGTATTCTGGGGGGCAGTGTGCTGACCCTGGCGGGTTTGGTTTGGTTGGTGAATTTACCCTATCCGATGGTGCGGCGACCGGTGGCGCGAGTGGCCCCGATTCTTTTACTCCCCAGTTACCTGAGCATGGATCGCAATTATCGAGAGGCGATCGCCCATGGGGAACAGGCGGATCAATTAGTCAATAATGCCACCAGTGAAAAAGACATTGATTTAGGGGCCGAAAAGGTGAAGTTAGCCCAGGCCAATTTAGATCAATTACCCGTCTGGTTTTTAGGTTATGAACCGGTAATGGTATGTCAAATGATGGGCTGTTCCTGGCATTTTACCTTTGATGAATTTAATCGCGCTCGTGCCCAGGTGGGTCGTATGGATGCCCGGATTTTTCAAGAAAAGAATGCGTTAACTCAATTAAAAACCGCAGAACAGGATTTAACGACGGCTAAAACGGATTATCAACAGGCTAAGACTTCTCAGCAACAATTAACCGCTATTACTGCCTGGAAAAATGCCTTGACCCAATTAGAACTCATTCCGCCCCAAACCCTGGCGAAAAATGCCGCCCAAATTAAGCTCAATGTTTATCAACAGGAATTTCAAGAGATTGCCCGTTCCCTCTCCGGCATTGACCAAACCCAAACCATGATCGCGGCGGCTGACCAGTTTGCCAACATTGCTACTCAACAAACGGGGAATGACCCCCACACGGTACAGGAATGGCAGGGTATCCAACAGCTTTGGCAAGAGGCGATCGCCCGTCTCCAACAGGTTCAACCCCAGGCTCCCGATTATTTAGCGGCTCAAACGGCTTTAGCGGACTATACCAAAAATCGGTTAAATGTCGAAAATCGTCTCAACGAAGAAAAAAATGCCACTGAGGCTTTTAGTCATCTCAAAACGGAGTTAAATCATTTATTAACCCAACAAACTCCCTTCACTCCTGCCCAGGCGATCGCCGCCCTCAATCCCCTTCTCGAACAACTACAGACCATTCCACCGGGAACAACGGTCTATGCCGAAGCCCAAACCTTAGTCAAACAAGGCCAAGCTAAAATTAAAGAACTCCGAGCCACTGTCCCCCCGAAAAAGTAAGGTTTTCCTAATGGGAAAAGAGGGGATTTTTACTTAATTTTCAGATTAAATTAACTTGAAATGATGTGAGGAAAAACCATGACGCTTGATGCTTTTACTCCAGAAATCATTGAAAATATATCAATTAAGGAAAACATGAATTTTTTACCAATGAACGGATTCAACCTGGGATACTCTGACAACAAATTCAATCCATTCGGAAGTCATAAGGAATAATAACGATGATCGTTGCTCCAAAAAACTTTCCCAAAATGACCCCAGAAGAATATTTTGCCTGGGAAGAACAACAACTCGAAAAACATGAATATATCAACGGTGAAATTTACGCCATGAGCGGTGGTAGTGTTAACCATGGGCGCATTGCTCTTAAACTTGCCGCCATGTTTGATCGTCATTTAGAAAATAGCGGCTGTATGACGGGAAACTCAGATATTAAAATTAATATCCTGAACACGAATACCTATACCTACCCCGATGTTAGCGTCACCTGCGACGATCGCGATAAAACAACACCTCATTATTTTACTTACCCCTGCTTAATTGTCGAGGTTCTATCCGCCAGTACTGAAGCCTATGATCGCGGTGGCAAATTTAGACTGTATCGCCATAATCCACAGCTAAAAGATTATTTATTAGTCAGTTCCACAAGCATCGAAATGGACTTATATCATCAAAAAGATAACGGTGAATGGAGCATCATTAACTATCAAGCAGGGGATATTATAGAACTTAAAAGTATTCAGCTTACCTGGGCGATCGAGCAAGTCTATCGTGGTCTCGTACTGACATCAGACTAGATTTGCCAGGGTTATCAAGTTAACCATAACTCAATTAGCATAAAAGTCAGAGCATATCTGGTACTTACTGGCCCATTAACCCTGATGCTGAAATTGTTCATCGGGGATAGACCCTCGCGGAATTTGTAAATAAACGATAACAAAACGTCGTGCTTCGGGATTCCTACGCTATGGTTAAACATTGAAGAGCTACCTTGTCTCTCGGTGGGCTAGATTGATCTCGCTGAATTGACAATACCCGTCTTTTTGAAGAGGATTTTCTCCGCCGTAACCCGGATTTAGACAAGGTTAATCAGTTAGTTGTTTTTGATTTGATTATTTTATTATGTCCTTACATCATCAAATTCTCGTCATTGGCGGTGGAGCCGCAGGGATTACAGTTACCGCTCAATTACTCAAGAAAAATAGCCAGCTAGACATTGCCATTATTGAACCCTCGGATAAGCACTATTATCAACCGGCTTGGACATTGGTTGGGGCGGGAGCCTACGCTATGGAAGACACGATTAAATCCGAAAAAGATTGTATTCCCAGCCCAGCCCACTGGATTAAAACCGCAGTCACCAGTTTGCAACCCGATCGCCAAACGGTTATAACCCAGGATGGTCGCACCATTTCCTATGATTATTTAATTATCTGTCCGGGGATTCAAATTGATTGGCATTTAATTGCCGGTTTACCAGACGCTTTGGGGAAAGGGGGAGTCACCAGCAATTATGATCGCCGTTATGCGCCCTATACCTGGGAATTAATCCAGAATTTTCGCGGGGGAAATGCCATTTTTACTTTTCCGGCTACTCCCATTAAATGTGCCGGTGCGCCCCAAAAAATTATGTATTTAGCCGATGAAGCGTTTCGCAAAAATGGGGTTAGGGATCAAACAAAAATCACCTATGGGATCGCTGTCGCCAAAATTTTTGGGATTCCCGGCTATTGTGAATCCTTGGAAAAAGTCGCGGCCCGTAAAGGCATTAATGTCCAATACAAACACAATTTAAAAGCCATCAACAGCGATCGCCGGGAGGCTATTTTTGAAGTGACCACTGACCAGGGCAGTGAAGAAGTTACCCTTCCCTACGACCTACTGCACGTTGCACCGCCCATGAGTGCCCCGGATTTTATTAAAAATAGCTCGGTTGCGGTTCAGGATGGGCCCGGTAAAGGTTGGGTGGATGTGAATAAATTCACCTTACAACATAACGTTTTTCCCAATATTTTTAGTTTGGGAGATGCCTCTTCTTTACCCACCTCTCGCACCGCCGCCGCCATTCGCAAACAAGCCCCCGTTGTCGCTCAAAACCTGCTGGCCTTGATGGAAAAACAAACCTTAGCGGGTCAGTATGGCGGTTATACCTGTTGTCCCTTGGTGACCGGTTATGGCAAAACGATCATGGCCGAATTTGACTACGAGAATAAACCTAAATCTAGTTTTCCCTTTGACCCCACCCAGGAACGTTGGAGTATGTGGCTCGTCAAACGTTATGTTTTGCCCTGGCTCTATTGGAATCGGATGTTAAAAGGAGAGGACTTTGAACCCGATAAATGGAAATCGTTGATGGGTAAAGCTTAATTTTTTTGTCAATCAGATTTTTCCTATGCGTCAAACGCCTCAGCCCATTGATACGTTTACCAACCTCGAAAAGGATAATTTAGCCTTTGGATTTCCCGTTTTTTTACTGTCAGAAAGTATCATTTTTGTGAGCTTTTTTGTCACCTACAGTATTTTACGGCTCAAAAATCCTGTCTGGTTTCCTCCCCCGGTGGCCGGGCTTGATATTTCCAGAGCGGCTATCAATACGGTGATTTTAGTGGCCAGTAGTGGGGTAATTTTTGTTGCTGAACAATTTCTGAAAAAACGGAATTTAATTCAATTTCGTCGTTTTTGGTTATTGACTGCGTTAATGGGGATCATTTTCTTGATAGGTCAAGCCTTGGAATGGCAAGCAATGCCCTTTGGGTTGGAGGCCGGGGCGGCGGGGGCCACTTTTTATCTCTTAACCGGCTTCCATGGGTTGCACGTTCTGACGGGAGTGATTTTAATCCTCTTGATGTACCGGCGATCGCTGATTCCCCAGAACTATCAAAAAGGTCATCAAGGCGTGGCGGCCACAGCCTTATTTTGGCATTTTGTAGATGGCATTTGGATTCTGCTCTTTATTTTGCTTTACCTATGGCCGGCGAAATAAACCACGTCCATTTTGGGAACTGTCGTTTTTTGAGATACGTTCCAGGGACAAGTCCCCCTTTTTAAGGGGGATTCAGGGGGATCGCCTTGGGAGATCCACAAATAATGGGTTTCGAGTTGGACGAGGTTTAACAGATTTCTTTTGTCAAAAATGGGGGCTAGGGCCAACCCCCTCGGATTGAAAAGAAACGAGATTTAATAGTTCCAGCGCACACTTTTAACGCCCCCCGTTTTCCAGCCTTGACCATTGCGAGTATCGAGGTGAACAAAGCCCTTTTTGGCTCCGTAACCTAATGCCCCAAACCAATCCTTATCGAGCCAGGCCTGAAACTGATAAAGATCCCCTTGGCTGGGTCGAATATCTACCCCCCGACCATAAATATGTTGAGAATCGTAGGCTCCTCTTACCGCACGATTGACATCCTGGGGATACCCTAGCCGCTTACTCGGTCGAAACCAACTGGTCACCACAATGCCAGACCCCCAATCTTCTCGAATTTTATCCAGTTCTTTCGCCAATGCAAGAATATTCTTTTCTTCGGCACTATGGGGTTTAGGTTGACGATCCTTACTATTTTTGGTGACTTCCCCAACTGTGAAATATTGGCTGATCGGAAGACTGCCGTTACTCCAATCAATCGCGCCAGGGGTAGCAATAACCGATTTTTTTTGAGTATCGTCGGTAGATGGCTCAGAGTCCTCCTCTTCTTGACTGTCCCAGGTGGTTTCCCAATGACCATCCTCTTCATAGTCGTAAATGTACCATTCCCCGGCACCGTAGCCGAGCTTGACCCAGAAGTGTCCATTTTCTGCTAACTTATGCTCTTCGACTGGGTAGGATTTCCCTTTGGAAACAGCAA
>JAYKIP010000375.1:0-2775 GCA_035286205.1 Merismopediaceae cyanobacterium | reverse complement strand
TTATAGCTCAGTTGGTAGAGCACTGCAATGGCATTGCAGGGGTCAGGAGTTCGAGTCTCCTTAGCTCCATTCGATTCTTTACAACCCACATTCCGCAGGGAACTCAAGAGATAAAGTAGTATTTTTGGCAGGAAGAGCCAAGAAAGGAAAGAATATATTTGTGATTAGAGGTCAAATTAACGATAGTTTTAATGCCGTCAATCTCTAACCAACGGATAAACAAAAAAGACTGAAAGACCCAACGCAGAGTGAGCGACACCAATTTGTTAACGCTGACAAGTAATTCGTTAATGTACAATAAGCTTAAACATATCTCTATGGAGGTAAGCGGACTCGAACCGCTGACATCCTGCTTGCAAAGCAGGCGCTCTACCAACTGAGCTATACCCCCAATTCAGTAAATAACTGACTTTCGTTATTATAGCCATAGAGAGAAAAAATGATCAAGTTTTTGGCGGAAATTCTATGGTGTATCGGGTAACTACCTTTTATCTATTCGTTACGTTGACGGATTTAGACGCAAAAAAAGCGACCTGGCAATCCCTGGGACAACGGTTAGGGTTAAAGGGGACGATTCTGTTGGCCACTGAGGGCATCAACGGTACGATCGCGGGAACCGACGGGGCGATCGCCCAAATGTTAGAACATCTTCGTCAAGAACCGGCTCTGCAAGCTTTAACGGGTAAAAATTCCTGGACAGACCATCTGCCCTTTGAACGGTTCAAAGTAAAAATCAAACCCGAAATTGTCACCCTGGGACAACCGGCCATTAACCCCCAAGATCAGGTGGGAACCTACGTTACGCCGCAAGACTGGAATACCTTAATCCAAGATCCCGAAGTCCTGCTCATTGATACCCGCAATCAGTATGAAGTGGCGATCGGCACATTTCAGGGAGCCATTAATCCCGAAACCCACCATTTCCGAGAGTTTCCCCGGTATGTTGCCCAACACCTTGATCCCCAGCAACACCGGAAAGTCGCCATGTTTTGCACCGGGGGCATTCGTTGTGAAAAGGCTTCTGCCTACCTGTTGAGCCAGGGCTTTACCGAGGTTTACCATCTCCAGGGAGGCATCCTCAATTATCTGGAGACCATTCCGCCGGAGAGTAGTCTTTGGCAAGGTCATTGTTTTGTCTTTGATCAACGGGTGGCCTTGGCCGAGGGACTCACGGAAGGCAATTACGCGCTCTGTGCGGCCTGTGGTCATCCCCTCACGGAAGGCGATCGCCAGTCTCCCCAATACGAAGCGGGCATTGTGTGTCCCCACTGCCGGACGAGTCAGACCTCGGCTAAACGGGCCAAACAGGAACGACGCTTACGCCAACCCAAGACCTGTTTTAAGGGATTACGGGCAACGGCAGAGTCAAGAGGGACGGAGGATCAAGGCCATTAAACTGGCAATGAGGGTTAACCGGTTAATGTCAGTTGTTGACCAGGAACGCGGTTGCTGACTCTGGAGACTTAACAGACCTCGGACTTGCTCTTCTTTGATGAGGGGAACCTGGGCGATCGCCTGACAGTTAAGAGTTTGCAGAAGTTTGGCCCCGTTGGGTTCGGTGAGGGAGGAATCCAACAGCACGGCTTGGCCGGTCAAGTATTGACTTTCGTAGTCGTCCAACAGGGCTAAGGTTTCAAAGGGCAGAGAACGCAGGGACGGTAGAGCGGGGGAAACTTCCAGAAAGATTTTTTTCGGGGGATAGTGCAACACTAGGCGATCGCCCTGGAGCAGGGTTTGGGTGGTTTTGAGCAGGGATTGTAACAGGGGCAACGTGGCGCGGGATTGGGTGACTTGTTGGAGGGTTTCCTGAATTAAATTCTCCCAGTTTTGCAGATCGGTTAATTGCTGTTGATAGGTTTGGGCCAAGGCGATCGCCCGTTGAGCATCCAGCAAACGTTGAACACGCTGGGACAGCACGCCCCAATGGATCGGTTTGGTAATAAAATCCGTTGCTCCCGCCGCAAAAGCCTGATCCACCGACTCTTGATCATCTAAAAACGTAATCATTAAAACGGGAGTGGTGGCCCCCTGGGCCGATTGCCGTAACTGCTGACAACAGCTAAAGCCATCCATTTCGGGCATCATGGCATCTAATAGGACAATATCCGGCTGGATACGCTCAAATTGACTTAAGGCATCCTGACCATTACTAGCCTCTTCCGTACGATAGCCTTCCCGACCCAGGGCCAACTTTAAGAGGGTTCGCAGGGAATGATCATCATCAACAATGAGAATTAACGGAGTAACCGATTCCATAGGGGGGAATAATGAAGAGTGAATCGTTAATAGGGAGTCTGCAAGGATTAACTATTCATTATCAACTATCAATTCTTGTAAGGCTGTTTTCACTTTTTCATAGCCCTGGGTTAACCCACGATAGAGGGCCGCCATCGTCGTTAAATTGCCCACCCTGGCTAAATTTTCGATCGCCTTACATTGTTTCGCAAAGGCCAGGGCCCCCAGATTGGCACTACTTGATCCCAGGGTATGGGCTACTTGCCGTAGGGTTGTCCCATCCTGAGCCGCGATCGCCGTTTGGAGCTGGGGCAACAGTAATTGTGTGCTATCCAAATAATCTTTGATCAGACTGGCTAACACCGCAGACCCGTCGGCTCCCCCCAACGCCCGGATGCCATCTAAGGTTTTCTTTAGGAGTTACGCATTGACAAAATCGCCTAAATATGTGTTGTTAAAGAAAAGAAGAAATTCACGATGATAAATAAAAACTATGCTTAAGCGTTCAAAACCCTCAACAGCCAAGTGCAATATCAGCTT
>JAYKIP010000374.1:0-5331 GCA_035286205.1 Merismopediaceae cyanobacterium | reverse complement strand
GGTTTCCGTAGTCCGGTCTGTATTGTCGGCAGAATAGGTGCGACGACGGCGACGACGGGAAGTTGTCCGGGAGGTCTCATCCTGATTTAAGGTTTCTTGACGACGAGAGCGACGACGAGAACGGGGTTCTGAGGTCACACTGTCCCCAACGGTCGCGGGTAAGGCTAGGGCAACGACGCGATGACCTTTAAGGGGTTCCGCCTTAATACTGGGTTGGCGTTTACTGAGGTCTTTGGGCATGGCTGGAAAATATTCCACCGGCATTCCCTTAGTGGCCACTTGCATATAGTCTCCCCAAATTTTAGCGGCAGTGGCACTGGCTCCCCGCGTCGGTTGGTTATTGTCATTGCCTAGCCAAACCCCGGTGGTTAATTGGGGAATATAACCGATAAACCAAAGATCCCTGGCTTGATCGGAGGTTCCCGTTTTGCCAGCCACTTGACGATCACTGAGTTGGGCCGGGCGACCGGTGCCGGACGTTACCACACTTTTCATCAAGGAAATCATGATGGCGTTACTGTCGGGATCAATTGCCTTTTGGGATTTGAGTTTGTTTTGGTAGAGGACTTTACCTTCGGCATTTTTCACCTCAGCGATCGCATAGGACTGAACATGAACCCCATTATTGGCAAAGGTGGTGTAGGCACTGGTCATTTCCAAAGGAGTCATCTCCCAGGCTCCCAAAGCTAGGGAATAGGTCGGTTCTAGGGGGGAGGTAATCCCCATTTTGCGGGCCAAATTAATCACCGGAGTCCATCCCACATCCAGTAATAATTTCACCGCCACCACATTCACCGAATTGGTTAACGCCTGACGTAGGGACATTTGCCCACCGCTATAGGTATCGCCGTAGTTTTCGGGGGTATAACCGCGAATGGTGAAGGGGGCATTGAGATAGGTTTTATTGGGGGAAATCCCAGAGGCGATCGCCGCCGCGTAGAGAATGGGCTTAAAGGTGGAACCAGGTTGTCGTTTGGCCTGGGTCACCCGATTAAATTGATTTTTTTGATAATCTTTGCCTCCCACCAGGGCCATAATCGCCCCGGTCCGGGAATCTAGGGACACTAACGCCCCTTCCGAAAACCGTTGGCCGGGCCCATACTCACTGACCATTTTGGTGAGGGTACTTTGGGCCGAGGCTTGCCAGGGATAATTTAACGTGGTGCTGACGGTGATTCCCCCCTGCTTCAACTGTTCGGGCGGCACTAATTGGGGCAATTCCTGCATCACATAGTCGGTAAAGAAGGGAGCCTGACGCTCAAAGCGTTTTAACGGACTCGGTTTTAATACCAAGGGGGCGGCGATCGCCTGTTGCTTTTGGGCTTCCGTAATAAACCCCGCTTCCTGCATGGCTTGGAGGACTTCATTGCGGCGTGTCGTTGCTTTTTCCTTATTTTCTAAGGGGGAATAAAGACTCGGAGCCGGAACCACTCCCGCTAAAGTTGCCGCTTCTCCAATGGTCAACTGTTCCGGTTTTTTGCTGAAATAGGCCCAGGCCGCATCCGCTACCCCGTAGGCTCCTGATCCCAAATACACCAGGTTTAAATACCGCTCTAAAATTTGCTCCTTCGGCACCTTTTGTTCAATTTTTTGGGCTAACCACATTTCCCGCACTTTCCGGCCAAAATTCCGGTCTTGATCCAAAAAGACGAGCCGGGCCAACTGTTGGGTGATCGTACTGCCCCCCTGCCTCACATCCCCCGCTTGCACATTAGAAACCGCCGCCCGCAAAATGCCCTGGAGATCCACCCCCCGATGTTCATTAAACCGCCGGTCTTCGCTGGCAATAAAGGCATTTCTCACATTGACGGGAATCGCGCCCAATTTCAGTTGGTCATGGCTGACGGGGCCAATTTGCTGTAATACCGTACCGTTACTGGCTTGAATGGTTAACGTCCCCGGACGCGCATAGGTGGCCACCGCCGCAATATTTTCACGGGTTAAACTTTCCAGGGTATAAACCCCCCAACCCAAGGCGATCGCCCCACTCCCGGCACCGATACCAAACCCCAGCAATAACCAAAACCGAGGATGCTGACGGAAACGCTGTAAACCTTGACCCACCGGAGCTAGGGTCGTTTGCCACTGCGTCAGAAATGCGGCAGGAGCGATCGAGACAGAACGACGGGGACGACGGCGTTTACGGGGTCGGGAAACCGGGGGAATGATGGTCTCTGGAGCATCGGGAGAGGCTTGAGTTGTGGGTATCTCCGGAGAGTTATCAGGACTTAATAACAGCGTTGTTGGGCCATTCGTCTCGGATTTCACCGAAATCAACACCTGACTGCGCCCAGACTCCGAACTCGACGTATAGGTTTCACCCGTCCGGCCCAAGGATTGAAGGGTCACCGGGCTCGCCAGGGCATAATCCGGGGGCATCGCGGTCTCCTCTGGGGAGGTTGAGGCCATAACAGGATGGGTAGCTTCCGTTGGGTCAAGGGTTATGGGCAGGCCGGGGGCTACGGGAGGATCGGCGGGAGCTAGGGAACTAGGGGCCGGGGTTTCCGCTTCGGGACGGTCAATCACTTCAGCCAAACGGTAGAGAACCCGGCTGGTTTTATGTTTCAGTTGGCGGGTGAATTGTTGCAACACGGGGAGTCTTCGGAGTAAACGCGCTAGTCGCCCTTAGGGTTAGGGATAATTGGGAGACTTATCGATGTTAACAATAGTTTCAGTGATTTTTAGAGTTGCGGTTTTCCCGACGGAGCTTAATCGAGACCGAGTCCTTCCCTGGGTGTGGGAAAGAACGAAACGGTCTTTGTTGTTTATCATGGGATTAATTCAACCTGTTCCTGTCAGGCCCTATTGTTGCTTACCGTTCATTAGCCCTTCTTAGGGAATACCCAAAATCCTGAACCATGTGGTTTTTCTTATTGCTCCTCGGATTGATTACCTATTTTGTTGTTAAAAGTAATACTAAAGGCATTACGACCACCCCGGTGTGGCTATTGTGGTTAGTGTTAATGGTTCCTGCTCTCCTGTGGACAATTTGGGCGGCAACCCAAGGGGCCGATGAACCAATGCCCTGGTGGTTAATTTTGGGCCCGTTTTTGGTTTGCCCTGGCTTGTATTGGTGGCTGGTGCAAAAAGGTCGCATTGTCCCTGCGGAAACGGCCTCGACGGCAGAAGGCACGCCTAACGCAGAAAATCCTACCCCGACGAAGGTGCGGCCTATCAATGCCCAGGAAGAGAAGTCCCTACGCGATTGTTTTCCTTGGGGGATTTATTATCTGCAACAACTGGATTATCGTCCCCAGGCGATTCTGTGCCATGGTAAACTGCAAACGGCTCCGGATACGGCCTATCAACGGATTCGGGATAATGTGGAAAATATCTTTGGCGATCGCTTTCTGGTGTTATTGCAGGAAAATTTGCAAGGTCAACCGGTATTTGCCCTGGTGCCGAACCCCAATCCGGCTTCTCAACAATCCCAGGAACGGATTCCCCTGACTCGTCCGGGTTTAGCCCTGGTGCTTTTAGGCATGACCATCCTGACCACGACAATCATCGGGGCCGAATTAAGTGGCGTTAAACCCCAAGCCGTCCAAGCCGATCCCTCGGTGATCTTAGCGGGGCTTCCCTACAGTCTGAGTTTGATTGCGATCCTGGGTTGCCATGAGTTAAGTCATTACTTCTCCGCCATCTATTACCGGGTGCGGACAACTCTGCCCTACTTCATTCCTGTCCCCTTTTTTCTGGGAACCTTTGGGGCCTTTATTCAGATGAAATCCCCGGTGCCCCATCGTCGGGCCTTGTTTGATGTGGCGATCGCCGGGCCCCTGGGCGGGTTAGTGGTGGCCTTACCCATTCTGTTTTGGGGCTTAACCCAATCTACGGTGGTTCCCCTGGGCAATAACAGCCATTTGATCCAATTTGATGCTCTCGATCCGCGTTTCTCTCTCCTGCTGTCGGTGCTGAGTAAATGGGCGATCGGGGATGACCTCAAACCAACCCTGGGCCTAGATTTACATCCAGTAGCCATCAGTGGTTATATCGGCTTGATTGTGACGGCCTTGAACCTCATGCCCTTTGGACAACTGGACGGGGGCCATATTATCCATGCCATGTTAGGTCAACGGGCCGCCATTATTATTGGACAACTGACCCGCATTGTCGTCATTGCTTTAGCCTTTCTGCGTCGGGACTTTCTCCTCTGGGCCATTGTTTTATTATTAATGCCCGTTGGCGATCAACCCGCCCTCAATGACGTGACCGAATTAGATAACCGTCGAGATTTACTGGGCATTTTGTCCATGGCCATTTTACTCGCTATTTTGTTGCCCCTTCCGAAGGTTTTAGCCACCTGGTTACAGTTGTGATCCCGACTAAAGAACTCAATTCGCTATGCTATCGTAGGTTCACTATCCCCCAAACTTCTTGGCCCTATTGCAGACCGTCCTATGGATTTTCCCCTTAAGTTCAGCAAACTGGATTTTGCCCCCTCTTTCACCCAGGTCTTTACGCCCACCAATACGGCGATTTTGGCCTCCGTTGGGCTTCATGCCTTCTTTTTGGGATTAGCCTTGCCGTTTTTACAGGCGGGAGATGCCGAGCAGGCCAAGAAAAATCAGGTGGGGGTCATTGAATTAAGTCAAGCGGAGCAGAGCCGGTTACCGGAGACCTCACCTTTCGCGGGCAGTAGTAGTTTTCTCTCTAGCAGTAATCCGGTTGCTCCCCCTCCCGCTACGAGTCTGCCCAATAGTTCCCCAGACCTGAAGCTGACTTCCCCCAGTCCGTCTCTACCTAGCACAGACTACAATTACAATACTTTGCCGGGTCAACTGCCCCAGACTTCAACCCTGCCGCCGCTTCCGCCTCTACCGTCCTATCCCAGTTATCCCAATTTACCCAGCTATCCCAGTGGCTATGCCTATCCTCCCAGTCTTCCCTCTTTGAATAGCTATAACACCTTAAATCGTCTGCCGATCGCCAATCCCCCCTTACCGTCGTTACCCGCCTATCGTCCGCGCACCCCGAATCTCCCTGGCATGAGCAATCCCGATAGTATGCCCCAGGGAAAACGCCCCAATTTTGGAGAACTCCCTCCCCCCAAAGGCACGGACTTTATTACCCGCTCTTCAACCAATCCGGGAACCGTTACCCCCGAACCCGAATTACAGCCCCAGGGTCAAGACACTCCCTCGGTGGAGGCTTTGCGTAAGGATTTAGAATGGCGGGCCAAATTAGGCACAGATTTTCAAGGTTCAGACTTTGAAGCCATTAGTTTGGTGGGCAGTTATCCCCGCATTGCCTGTCGCAATCGAACCGAGGCCAGTGTGGTCTATAACGTTGATCCCAGGGGCGGCATTACCCCCATCAGTCAGTCCCGGT
>JAYKIP010000373.1:0-3000 GCA_035286205.1 Merismopediaceae cyanobacterium | reverse complement strand
GGATTCCTTTCACGGTCGGCCGAAACTTCTCAAAAGTTATGCCAGTCTAAGACCATGTATAGAAAATACCCTCGTTTGTCCCCACAAGATAGTTGTCCGACAACAACGGCTCCCTGGGGGATTGGCTTGTCTCTTACCTCCCCAGAAAACCCCTCATTAATTAAAATTAGGAATTCTTTTCAGGATTTTTTCAGAACTGTCTGCTAAAATTCGACTAAAATTCCAGTAAAAAAGCTTTTACCCAGTAAATATTTATTGTGATTGTCTATGCCCTCCTTTAAAAGTCTATCCTGTGTCCTTGTTCTAGGGTTAGCCTTCAGTCAGACGACCCCTAGCCAGGCCTTTACCAATGCGGCGGTACAAGCCCGTAGAGCGCAACCGTCTCTCAATTTCTGGATGCAACAATCCCAGAAAAAACAAACAGAGCAGTCAACGGTCACTTTTAGCGATCCCGCTAAGGAAAAAGAACTCAGTCAAACCCTCAACGATGGAGGTGTGGAAGCGGCCGTTGCCAATCCCCAGGATGCGGAAACCTTAAGACAATTGTTATTGGTAGATGACATGTCCGCCCCTAAGAGAAACCGGCCTACTAGACCGGGTTCAAGCCTGGGAGTTCCGACCGCCTACGGAGCGCAGTGGGGAGATGTTTGGTTAGGAGGCGGGTTTGCTTCGGCCAGTTTATTTAACTCCCAGAGTGATGGTTCGGTGGCGGCGGGTTTCGGGCTAGGGAATGCCCAGGAGGCTGTCGGCTTGGAGATTTTTACGGGTCTTTTTAACCTTTTTAGTGATGATACCTTTGGGGGCGATGCCGGCAATGGTGGCGCAGTGGGTTTTAAACTCCATCGTCGTTTGGATGAGCGCGGTTATTTTGCCGGGGCGATCGGGATGGGTAATGCTATTCGTTGGGGAACCGAAAATATTTATGGCGGGGACTATGATACCTATTTCGGGGTATTGACAGGACGATTTGACCTTAATACTCCCCCTAGTTTTCAAGAAAGTGATTTCAGCGATCCCACCATTCGGCAGGAAGCCATTAATATTTATCAACAACTGCGAAATGGAACTTACAACTTTATGCCGTTAGTCGTCTCGGTTGGGGTGGGAACGGGAGCCTTTCGCTCGGTGGGAGCCTTAGATGCGGCGGAACAAAATGCTAATATCTTTGCAACGGCGGGACTAACTTTAATTCCGGAATTATCCCTAATCACCACCTGGACAGGTAATCAGTTAAATGTGGGGACTTCGATCGCCCCCTTTCCCAGCTTTCCGATTGTTCTCAACCTCGGCGCAGGAGATGTGACGGGGAACTTTCCCCAGGGAGCGCGGTTTATTATGTCCCTGGGTTATGGGTTAACTTTTTAGTTATCGGAGTGATCAAACATCATGCGTTATTCCTTTGGTTATATCCAAAAAGTCTCGGTTACTCTAGTGAGTCTCTGGCTGGCCTCCTCTTCTCCTATTGGAGCGAATACGGGATCAGCCATCACAGGGGACAGTGCCGGGGGTAACCCGGATAGCTCCACCTTTCTGGGGGATCTTTTCGGGCCCGATTTCTTTGGTGGTTCCGTGACAGAAAGCGGTTCCCCCTTCGCCGGCGGTCGTCAACGCCCTAAAAACTGGATGTGCACCTTTCCCCCCAAAAATGAGGAAGGAAGTTTGCGTTATAAAACGGTCGCCACCATGCTAACGACGAACTTGGCGGGTAGTGACACCCTTGCTCTGATTTCTGCGCGGGAAGTGCAAACCTTAACGGGGCCCAATGGGGAGGCGATCGAGCAGGTCAATGACCAAGGCCCACTTTTTAGTTGTGCCAATCGTTTAGCTCCTTTAACAACGACCGGCACGCCTGCCGCCCTGTCAACTCCTCCCCCAGTTGTATCATCCAATGTCCCTATTGTTTCTGGGGAAACCTCTGGAGCGATGGCCTTAGATGGGGTTCAACCGGCGGGTCAACCGATGGACTCCCTAACGACTGCATCGGAAACAACCGGCGGCAAAACCGTTTCCCTGTTAGATTATTTTAACCGCCCTGTGGATACCACCTTCTTTCCGGTGCCGGCGGCTAATAAAATTCAGGAATCATTACAAAGTACCCTCAAGTTACCAACGGTTCCCCTCGCTGATGACTTTCTGGCTCCTCCTGATACCGATCCCCAAGTCATCAAAAGTAAGTCTTTACGGGATCTCGTCACAACGCTACAGGGCTTAATTACTGAAAAAACTCTGTTAGGTGATACCCAGGGAGAAGCCTTATTAGATGTGGATCAATTGGCGGCGGCGGTCAAAACCTATAACGAGCTAATTAATCTGTTAGATGCCAGTGAATTAGAGTCTTGGTCTAAAGATCGCTACGGTCAGGATATTACGGCAACTCTTAAAAACCTCAGATCGGTCTGTAATTGTGGTTGGGGAGAGTTGACAACCGCAACGGCGAATTCCGTCCCTCCTAATCCTTAACTCAATTCTATCTAAATGAACTAATTTTTTAAAATATGCCCTAAAAAAGTGGACTTCTGTTAAAGTGTTTCCCGGAAACTCAAGTTTTTAGATACAGATAGATATATCCCTGAGCGATCAGGGATTTTTAATTGGGGAATTTTGCTGATCGTATTGTCACATTATCCCATTATCCCAATTTCTGAGCCAGATGAAAGGCAGAGCAAAAGGTAAGGGATACAGATGCCCCGCAATGTTTAGCTAAGATGGGGGATAAAGCGGCAAATAAATGCTCTCGTTGTTCAGGCTTCAAGGCGATGTAGGGGGAGAGGGTGCTTAATAAATCCAAGTAATCTTGAATGGAGTAGGTTAGGTGTTGAACCGTTTGTTCCTGAATAACTCCCTGAAAATAACCGGAGGCTAAAATATCCGCCTCTAATTGTTGGAATTGCTCTTGGTGTACGGTTAATTCGTCGTAACGGGCATAGATGGGAATTTCTGGGGCGATCGCCTGATAAACGGGGTCTAAATATTGATAAAGTTCTGGGGATGGTTGGGGCG
>JAYKIP010000372.1:0-2904 GCA_035286205.1 Merismopediaceae cyanobacterium | reverse complement strand
CTTTTGAGAGTCTTAATGGATTCCGTTACCATGAGCATTGGCTACGGAACCTCTTGATTGCGTCTTCTCTTAACGGTCGTCGTCCCCTCCTTTCTCATGGACACAAATTTCTGCGGAACTAGGATTGGATTTCTATTTTTCCTTCGGATGTCACAACTGCTGTTTGACGAATTGCTTGAGCCATTGATAGACCTCATTTAGAAAATACTTTTGAATTAGGAATATTAATAATAACGCGATCGCCCAATTTCAGCAAGATTCACCAAAGTGTCCCCATTATTTGCACTCAAAATAGCATATTGCCGTTATCTTGAAAAAAAACTAGAATAAAAAGCAAAATTCCCATTTCAAAACCCATAGAGAGAATTATGATTCAACTCCGCCCCTCCGAAGCTAGGGGTCGTGGCAAACTCGATTGGCTAGACAGTTATTTCAGCTTTTCCTTTGCCCAGTATTATGATCCGGGCCACATGAATTTCTCGGAACTCCGGGTCATTAATGAGGATTACATTGCCCCGAATCAAGGCTTTGCGACCCATGGCCATCAAGACATGGAAATCGTAACCTACGTCCTAGAAGGGAAACTGGAGCATAAAGATAGCATCGGCAATGGCTCGATTATTCGCCCTGGGGATGTCCAACGTATGAGTGCCGGCAAAGGTATTCTCCACAGTGAATTTAATCCCTCAGTGAATACGCCTGTCCATCTCTTACAAATTTGGATTACTCCCAATCAATTCGGTTTTGAACCGAGTTATGAGCAGAAATTTTTCTCCCCGGAAGAAAAAAGAGGCCGATTAAAACTGGTCGCTTCACCGGATGGTCAGCAGGGTTCCATCACCATTCACCAAGATGCTTATATTTATGCCTCGATCTTGGCGCAAGGGGAAAGCGTTACCCATGCCTTACCCAATCGCCGGGCGTGGCTTCAAATGACAAAGGGCAGTGTATCCCTCAACGGCAAAACCTTAAACACGGGAGATGGTGCCGGGATTAGCCAAGAGGACAGTATTACGTTAATGGGTCAAGCCAGCGAAACCGAATTTCTGCTCTTTGACTTACCGTAATTGTCCGACATTTTCACTATTTGTTTTTCTCAATAACTGACAATCTTAACCCCTATCCTAAGTGAAAAAACCATGACTCAACCGACGATCGCGGATACGAAACCGATGGTAATGAACCTGGAAGTCGGGGGCTATTATTGGTGTACTTGTGGAAATTCTACCAACCAACCTTTTTGTGATGGGAAACACAAAGGTACAGAATTTGTTCCCCAAAAATTTACCCTAAAAGAACCTCAAAAAGTCGCCCTCTGTCTTTGCAAACAGACTCAGAATTCCCCCTTCTGCGATGGAGCGCACACCAAACTTTAAGCTCTTCAAAATATAAGTTATGTTTTCTTGACGTAGAAGCAATTTAACCCTTGTAGAGATTCCCAGCATTGCAGTAAAAAAAGAAAGGGATAATCTTTTTCTCGCTTATCCTGTGGCTATTGCTTATCTCCTCCAGGGTTAATTTTAACAATGACTGAGCAAACATCTCTTCCTCCCGTCCTAGAAAGATTCAATCGCTTGATCTATCAAGTTTGGCGGATTCCCTATCCCGAAGCCGCAACGCTTCCCCCTGCTGTCCCCCAGTCTCCTCCAGTTCCCCTCGCCCTAACACCGCTAGAGGCTGAACCGGCCGTATTAATCGAGACTCCCCACCCAGTTGCTGATCCGGCAGATGAAGTGACCCCTGCTTTACCGGCTCTCTCTCCAACCTGGACCGGGCGACGAAAACATATTCACTGGCATTCTGCCAAAATGTCCTATCGTTTCGGTCGTGTACGCATCAAGGCATTATCTCCTTAAAGAGAGGGGTTTGATTTCTATAACTTTAGCCGGGTAAAAACGGTAAAAACTTCTTCAATTTCTTTAAAACTTTTTGCGATCGCCGTTTCGTAATTTGCCAAGCCTTTAAATCCGGAATATCACTAGCCTGGGATTGCTTATAATCAAAAAATGCGTTTAAGTCTTTTAAAATCACCTCTAAGCGTTGAATAATATTGTCTGAACGGTATTCGGCTAAAATGTGAGGAGATAGGACTAATGGGGATTGTTCAAAGTGTTGAATGGCTTGCAAAATTCGTTGCACATCAAATCCGGTGGCATAGCCCGCAATTTTATAACTGTTAAACCCTGGATCAAGATAATCCGATAACCCATGATTAACACTCGAAAAAACTTGGCAACCACAGGCCAAGGCTTCCATCGGTTGTAATCCAAAGCCTTCACTAATGCCCTGAACCGCCCAATATTCTGCTGAATCGTAAAGATAAATCTTGGCGCGATTAAAGAGAACGGATAAATCTTCTACATAATAATCTACCACTTCCAAACGACAACGCCCTTGCAAAGCTGGCACTAACTGTTTCATTAAATAGTGGGAAGATTTACGGGCCATCACCAAGACATCAATATCACGAACGCCGTTGTGATTCTGGAACTGCTCGGAAATTTCATTCGGTAAATAATAGAGCAAGGCATGGGGCGATCGCTGTCCCCAATACCCTAACGTATTACGACTCACCGTAATGATCGGAATGTGAGCGGGTAAATGAAAACCGTAGCCGGCACTATGGGCATGATAAATCGCATTAAAAGATTTCAGTTTAGGAGCCAATTTTGCGACATCAAAGCCCCAACACAGCACAAAAATAACATCCTTTAACGCTTGAGCCGCATTATTTGCTTGTAATAAATCCTCCAGCCATAAATGCTCCTTTTCCCGTTGACGATAGGTCACAATTTCAGCCGGACAAACCTGTTGGGCCAGCTTGAGAGTTTTTAATTCTGCCCACAAGCCGCCACAGAAAAATTTACTCGTTGTTCCAGGTAGCAAAAAGTAGAGTTTTCTCAT
>JAYKIP010000371.1:0-6386 GCA_035286205.1 Merismopediaceae cyanobacterium | reverse complement strand
TAGAAGAAGTGGTTGCTGTAGCCGTTTAAGGTGTTGAATGGTTGCCCTTTGCCGGATTAGGGGCTTAGTTTCTCCGTCCGATGTCCTACGGGGTAACTCGGCCTTGATCGTGGCAACCAGTTTCATGAAATAGCCCTGCCAGAAGTTTTCTTTATCCCCAAAGAACTTGAAGCCAGTTGTTAACTACGGAGGGGCCACCAGGACACCTTTTCCCGCGTTGCACTATAGACTTCCTTTAAACCCTCTGGATCAACAATTCGCAATAAATCATCACCATCCTCTTTTTGAGAATTGAGTAAACCGATCTGTTGCATTCCTTTTAAGACTTGTTCCACCGTGCGTTGATTGAGTTGGCAGGCCCGCGCAATCACATCAATGGGTAAATCAAAACAATAGTGACCTTGGCAATTGGGTTGATTGCCCAATTCTCGCTCCTGATAGATTAAAGCTCTTAGTAAAGCGGCAACGGCTTGGGGGGGATAGGTACTGCAATTAAGTAGGTGATATTCAAATTTTTGGTTGAGTTCAAATAAGCAACGGTAATGCTCCCGAAAAAGCTCACTGGCTTCATAGAGACGGACTAAATTAGCCTTGGGAAGTTTAATGACCTGGGTGGTTTTATAGGCTTCCACTAAACAAGGAAAGGCGCGACTGGCTAATCCATAACTAAAATTGAGGCTCCGTATCCCGAAAGCACTACCCTTATAGGCGATCGCAATAATACGATCAAGGGGCGTACTGCGCGTAATGACCAGACCCTCGTGCAGAGTGAGATAGAGGCAATCCAAAGACTGTTCTGGCAGAAAGGCTGTATAGATAGGGCGATTGGAAAAGAGGGTTTCTAATTTGAGTGAATCGGGGGGGAAATAGTCCGCTAACCATTCCACCGTTAAGCCTCGAAAGAGATAGTTATTGAGAACTAAGTCCTCTAGGAGAGAGGCAGGAGGGGAGGGGGGTTGAGATTTAAGCGTTTTAGCCATAGAGAGGAGTTATCAAAGAGAGAAAAGCGATCCTACAGAGATCCGCTTCGCGTTTCGCCGCTAGTTCAATCCTGGCACAAAGGGAATCTCTTACCTCTTAGACCTCGACTAATTTTAAATTCATCTTTAAATGTGTTGTAATTTAATTAAGATTGTTATATTATGTGAGTCTATTACAGCCCCATAACACCTTGAATTGTCGCGCAGTGAAAAAAACGGTTTTCTATCCCCTCAGAATCTTGGCGATCGCCCTGGTAGCAGGTATCGGTGTAGCAGGTTGTGGCAATGGCGGAGGCTCATCTCCTCAGGCATCCCAACCCCAGGCTAATAATGGTGAACCCAAAGAAGCCAAGTTAACCCTGGTATCCTATGCAGTCACCCGCAATGCCTACGAAAAAATCATTCCCCAGTTTGTGAAACATTGGCAGGAAAAAACAGGACAAACCGTCACCTTTGATCAGAGCTACGGCGGTTCAGGCTCCCAAACCCGTGCCGTCGTGGATGGCCTGGAAGCCGATGTCGTTGCCCTGGCCCTCAGTTCCGATGTGCAGAAAATTGAAAAAGTAGGTTTAATCCAGCCTAAATGGGAAACCGAAGCCCCCAATAACAGCATTGTCACCAAATCCGTCATCGCCTTTGTCCCCCGTGATCCTGCTCTGAAAATCGGAAGTTGGCCTGAACTGGCCGATAAAAAGTTAAAAGTGATTACCGCCAATCCCAAAACCTCTGGGGGAGCGCGTTGGAATTTTCTGGGACTTTGGGGATCGGTCACAGAATCGGGAGGAACTCCCGCCCAGGCCAAAGATTACGTCACCAAAATCTATCAAAATGTCCCCGTCTTACCGAAGGATGCCAGGGAAGCAACGGACGTTTTTTATAAACAGGGTCAAGGGGATGTCTTGCTGAATTATGAAAATGAAGTGATTTTAGCCAAGCAAAAAGGGGAAAATAAACCCTACATTATTCCCACAGATTACAACATTTCCATTGATGCACCGATCGCCGTAGTGGATAGTGTGGTGGATAAAAAAGGAACCCGTAAAGTCGCCGAAGCCTTTGTCCAATTTTTGTTCACCCCTGAAGCCCAAAAAGCCTTTGCCGAATCAGGGTTTCGTCCTGTAGATCCCACCGTTGCAAAGGAATTTGCCAGTCAATATCCGATGGTGAAAAAGTTATTTACCGTTGAGGATTTTGGGGGTTGGAAAAAAGTACAAAGTGAATTTTTTGATGACGGTACCGTTTTCGATAAAATCATGGCAAAAATTGGTAAGTAAATTGACCCATAGATAAAATTAACTTCCCTTTTTATCCCAAATTTCATTATTCAATCAGAGTCATTCCTATGGTTTTATTATCTGGATTTCCTACCCTAAATCCTAACGGCAATCACCCCTTAGCCAATACCATTCAAAAAAGGATTCGTCTGCAAATTCCCAGTCGCTATCAACAAGAACCGATTATTTCCCAATTGGCCTCTCGTTATCACCTAGAAGTAAGTATTTTAGCTGCCATTTTGGGAGCCAATGCCCAGGGAAGCGGCTGGTTTGATTTGCAACTCACAGGTCAATCCAACGATATTGATCAAGCTTTAGCTTACTTAAATAGTTTAGGGGTAGAAATTCTCACTACCTCAGATCAGGAAAATGATTCTTGGTAAAAAATCAAACAATTTTCCCAAAAATAGGGTTCTAACCTGTCTAATGCTAAATCTTGTTTTGACGCTTTCCTTTAATAAATGTGGGGGCTTAGTTTCTAAATCCTAGAGTAAATGGATTTGGAAATCAAACCCCTACCCCCTCTTAAAGAGGTTTTGATAGTCCAATTGAGTATAAATTACAAAATTAAATCAAGATGGAACTTACTTTCTTCAGTTATTAATAAATTTATGGTTAATTTAGTTGAAAATCCCCATCCAAGAGAGACAAATTTTGTCGCTAATCTCTGGTCAAGGGTCTCTATTCCTTGGCTGATTACCGTCATTTATCTGCTACTGACGTTATTATTACCGATCGCCGCCTTAATCACGAAATCCTTAACCTTAGGATGGGCAGAATTTTGGAAAGTAGCCACCAGTGAAATTGCCCTTTCTGCCTATAACGTCACCTTTCTCACGGCATTGGCCGCAGGCATTATTAATGGTGTCCTAGGGGCGATCGTGGCTTGGGTATTAGTGCGCTACGAATTTCCAGGGAAAAAAATTGTGGATTCCGTTGTGGATTTACCCTTTGCCTTACCGACCTCAGTGGCAGGTCTAGTTTTAGCAACAGTCTATAGCGAAAATGGTTGGATTGGTCGTTTCTTTGCTCCTTTTGGTATCAAAATTGCCTTTACTCGTTGGGGTGTTTTTGTGGCCATGCTCTTTATTTCCCTCCCCTTTGTCGTTAGAACTTTGCAACCTGTTTTACAAGAGTTAGAGGAAGAAACTGAGGAAGCCGCCTGGTCATTGGGCGCGACGGAATTTCAAACCTTTTGGCGAGTGATTTTCCCCCCCTTAATTCCTCCCATTTTAACAGGGATTGCCCTGGGCTTTTCTAGGGCAGTGGGTGAGTACGGTTCTGTCGTTTTAGTGGCTTCTAATATTCCTTTTCAAGACTTAATTGCTCCCGTTTTAGTGTTTCAACGCTTGGAAGAATACGACTACACAGGAGCTACTGTTATTGGGGCCGTTTTATTATTCGTTTCTCTTGTCCTTTTACTCTTAATTAACTTACTGCAACAGTGGGGTCGTCATTATGCCGCAGATTAAACCGAAATGGGCATTAATTATTCTGGCATTAGCTTATCTAGCTTTAATTTTAGTGGTTCCTGTCATTGCTGTTTTCTTTGAAGCTTTTCATAAGGGATTTGAGCCATTTTTGAAAACTATTCAAGAGCCAAACTTTATTGAAGCCGTTAAATTAACCCTAATTATTACCCTGATTACGGTTCCTTTAAATACAGTCTTTGGACTTTGCGCTGCTTGGGTCTTAGCGCGTAATAAATTTCCTGGTCGCGCCTTATTTTTAAGCGTTATTGATTTACCTTTTTCCATTTCTCCTGTAGTAGCAGGTTTAATGATTGTTTTGCTCTATGGACAAAAAGGGTGGTTAGGGCAACCCTTAGATGAAATGGGAATTAAAATGATTTTTGCTTTACCCGGCATGGTGATTGCAACCATTTTTGTGACCTTACCTTTTGTCGCGAGGGAAGTGATTCCCGTCCTCGAAGAAATGGGTACTGAACAGGAAGAGGCGGCTCGAACGTTAGGGGCTAAAGATTGGCAAATTTTCTGGCGAATTACCCTACCAAATATTCGTTGGGGGTTGTTATATGGGGTATTGTTAACCAATGCGAGGGCAATGGGAGAATTTGGAGCCGTTTCGGTGGTTTCAGGCAATATCCTGGGACAAACTAGCACCCTACCGCTTTTTGTAGAGCAGGAATATAAAAATTACCAAACAGAATCTGCTTTTGGTGCGGCGGTTATCCTAGCTTTATTAGCGGCGGTTACTTTGGTGGTTAAGGAAATTTTAGAACGTAAAACAGGAAGAAAAAGCCATTAATAAACTTCGTGATCTAATACTATTTCCTTTAGGCGCAGGTGCGGATTATTGCTTCTGGATTTAAGTCCTACACCCCTACCTAATTAATTAATATAGTTATCAACTATTCACTATCAACTATTCACTATCAACTATTCACTAATGAGTATTATTATTAGCAACGTTAACAAACAATTTGGTGATTATCAGGCTCTTGCGGATATTAATTTAGAAATTCCCGACGGTAAATTAGTCGCCTTACTTGGCCCCTCTGGTTCGGGAAAATCTACCCTTTTAAGGGCGATCGCGGGTTTAGAACCGCCTGATGAAGGCAACATTTTAATTAATGGCAAAGATGCCACCCACGTGGATATTTGCAAGCGCAATATTGGCTTTGTTTTTCAACATTATGCCCTGTTTAAACATTTAACCATTCGTCAAAATATCGCCTTTGGTTTAGATATTCGCAAACGCCCTAAAGCGGAAGTCAAAAAACGGGTTCAGGAATTACTAGAACTGATTCAACTCGAAGGTCTCGGCGATCGCTATCCATCCCAATTATCAGGCGGTCAACGGCAACGAGTTGCCCTAGCTAGAGCCTTGGCCGTTCAACCCCAGGTTTTACTCTTAGATGAACCCTTCGGAGCCTTAGATGCCAAAGTCAGAAAAGAACTCAGGGCTTGGCTCCGTCATTTACACGATGAAGTTCATTTAACCAGTATTTTTGTAACCCATGATCAGGAAGAAGCAATGGAGGTGGCCGACGAAATTGTAGTAATGAATCAGGGAAAAGTGGAACAAGTCGGCTCTCCTGCGGACATTTATGACCATCCTGCCACGCCTTTTGTAATGGGTTTCATTGGTGAAGTGAATGTCTTACCTAGCACGGCCCACCTCTTCCAAAATCAGTTAAGCAATCCCGTTGAAAATGGTACTATTCATACCTCCTACTCTGCCTTTGTCCGTCCCCATGATCTAACGGTACAAACCGAAGCCGATGAAGTTACCGTTGCGGCGATCATCAAACGAGTAACTCATCTTGGTTGGGAAATTCAAGTCGAATTAATTTTGCCTGATCAAGAATTTGTCATTGCCCACCTAAGTCGAGAACAATTTTCAAGTTTAGATTTAAAAATAGATCAACAAGTCTTTATTAAACCTCGCCAAACTAAAGTATTTTCAGCAGAAAAAGGCTTTCTCAATTTTGTGATTTAATACCGAAGCGTTGTCAAGAGTCTTGATGCTTTTCAGACCCCGATTTTCTTTTTTTAGCCTAAATTCTATGGCGATAGGTTGCTAATCATTCAAAATGCCTACAAGCACGGGATTTAAGCTCGTATCCTGCTCGTCCACAGGCTAGAAACCTGTTCCACTATCTAACAATTAATTAAGCTCACTTGCTTCTGTAATCTCAATGCGCCAAACTCAGAAAATTTTCGTAGGCTTCCTGTTCTCCTTCGATCACGATGCCATTAATACGGCTAAAGGGTTCACGATAGCGATCGCTGTGAAAATCAATGGTGGGTTGGTTCTGGACTGGCGACATCAGCTTCTCCCTGGATTGTTTTAATATTCGGTGGGTATATTCCACTCTATAACTACATAGGCACAAATGCCGTCTTTGGGAGCCGAACTCTTCCTGGAGAGGTAGAGCAGAGAGCCGACATTCTCAACTTGATCGTTATATGGGTATAATAAGGATGGCGTGAAATCCAACGGAATAATTTTGAATGATGTCATTACCCTCACTACAAATCGGTCAGCATACAGCCCGCTACCCCATTATTCAGGGCGGCATGGGCATTCGCATTTCTGGGGCCCATCTGGCGGCGGCGGTGGCTAACGCTGGTGGTATTGGGATTATCTCAGCAGTGGGACTGGGGCT
>JAYKIP010000370.1:0-3793 GCA_035286205.1 Merismopediaceae cyanobacterium | reverse complement strand
GATAGTTAATGCCTCTGTTGGGATAGGAGGGGCGATCGCGGCGATAATCAATTTGACAATGTTGACACCGGATTTCCACGTTATTGATGCGGACATCCCGTTGGGGAATGCCATAGCCGTTACGGTAATAAGAGCCGTTAGGATAGTCAGAGTTGTAGCGATAACGATGGTTCGTATCGGGAATCGTATTGCCCCTGGGAAACACTTGACTGGGGGGATAAATGGCGCGATTTAAGCCGGGGTTACTTCCCTGGGAATAGCCCCACTGTCCCTGGGCAGGATACGCCAGACTCAGAATCCCTAGAAAGGTTAAGCTCGATAGGAAATAGGGCCAAAAAGAGGTTGGACGCATGGTGATGTCCTCCACACTATACCGCGTCTTATTGGGAACCTAGGGTTTTGGGAGCATTTCCTAGCGTTTCTAGGGCTGAAGGATTCACGATCTAAGGTTTCTATGGATTTCTCTTCCCAAGCTGGGGGCCAGGATACAAACTCTAGGGTTGAAAATAGACGAGGTTTATTTCTATTTTAAGCCTTTTTTCGTTATTCGGTCGGCTGAGGAGTCGCTCCGTTGGGATGGGGATAAACTTTGGCAATCAGGGGAGAGGCAATAATGGTCGTTACGATCGCCATGATTACAAATAGGGTAAAAATCACGGGAGAAATGACCCCCAATTTTAAGCCCACGTTGAGAATAATCAGTTCCGTTAAGCCCCTGGTATTCATTAACCAACCAAGAGCTTTAGCCTCTGACTTGTTGACTCCCAAAGCCCGCGTTGTCCAATAGACTCCTCCATATTTACCGGCGATCGCCGCGAGAATAATTAAGGCACAGGCTCCCCAGAGATAGGGCTGATCGAGGAGACCTAAATCGGTACTCAGACCACTATAGGCAAAAAAGATGGGCAGTAAAAAAGTGGTCACAAAGTCTTCGGTTTTAGTGGTTAATTCTCGGCAGAGGTTCGTATTTTTGGGTAAAATAGCTCCTACAATGAACCCGCCAAAAATGACATCAATGCCAATACTTTGGGTGAGCATGGCCGACAGAATGACCGCAATATAAATAAAGGTTAATAATCCTTGGTTTAAGTCGTTAGTTTTGCCATAATTTCGTAGAAAATATTTAAATAATTTTTGCCCCAGGGTCACCATAAAAAGGGTGTAAAGGATAATGCCAATCAGGGTGGGAATCGCGCCGACAATGCTATTGGTTCGGGTTACAGCAATGGCGATCGCCAGGAGACACCAGGCACTAATATCATCCACTGAAGCACAGGTTAACCCTAACGTTCCCAGGGGGGTTTTATCTAATCCGGTATCGGTTAAAATGCGGGCTAGAACGGGAAAAGCGGTGATGGACATGGCCGCCCCAATAAATAGGGCAAAGGGAATAAAAGGGGTTTTGTTGGGTTGATTGAGATCGTAAAGTACAGTAAAGGAGAGCAGTCCTCCTAACAAAAACGGCAGAAGAATGCTGACATTCGAGGTTAAAATAGCAATTTTTAACTTTTGGCGGAGATGCTGGGGATTAATTTCTAATCCCACTAAAAACATATAAAAAATTAAGCCAATTTCTGAGAGTAAATATAAAAAAGGTTGGGTGGAAGTGGGAAATAATTGTTTTTCGAGACCGGGGGACAATAACCCCAATAAGGACGGCCCCAAAAGTATCCCGGCGATGATTTCCCCTATGACTGGGGGTTGACGGAAACGCACAAACAATAAGCCCACGAGACGGGCTAAACCAATAATTAAAATAATGTCAAAAAGGATTAATAATAGGGTCTGGGTATCCATGATGGGGTGATCCCGCTCTCGGTGTTATTGCGATAATCTAAATGGATTTAATTCTTAATGTCCTAGAATACCGGGGACTCGGCGAGGCGATCGGGAGACCCTCAGTAATAGTTGTCCCAAAAGACCTAATTTTTGCAGGATGAGCCATTGTCGCCGGATCCGTTGATATTTAAGCCGGAGAATTTGGGTGCTGTGTTGGGCGATTTGTCCCTGGGTGGGGAGCGGGTTCAGATAGCGATGGGAGCATCGTTCCAGACGATTAAGGGTACGGGTCAAACGTTGGAGACGGTTACGGCTTAATCCCAGTTGGACGGCAAGATAACTGTTGAAACAGGCTAGGGTCAGATTAAAACAGATGGCAAAGAGAAACATTGGCTGATAAAATAAAGCAAGTAAGGGGAATTAGCTCAGTTGGTAGAGCGCTGCGATCGCACCGCAGAGGTCAGGGATTCGAGTTCCCTATTCTCCATGGTTTCCATTCTCCATGGTTAAGCCATCCAAACGGTTTTGGCGTTCACAAATTCGAGGATGCCCAGTTTTCCCAATTCTCGGCCAATGCCGGAGCGTTTAACGCCGCCAAAGGGTAAGCGGGGATCGGATTTGACCATGCCGTTAATAAAAACAGCCCCGGCTTCTAATTCATTGATTAACCTTTCCTGTTCCTGGGGGTTGTTCGTCCAGGCGGAAGCTCCTAAGCCAAAGGGAACATCATTGGCCACGGCGATCGCCTCTGTTAAATCTCGGACGGTGATCCCCAGGGCCACTGGCCCAAAAAATTCTTCGCGGTAGGTGGGGGCTGTCGGGGGAATATCGGTTAATAACGTCGGGGGGTAAAAGTAACCGGGACGTTCTAGCCGTTGACCACCACAACGTAGGGTAGCCCCGGCCCCTAGGGTTTGCTGAACTTGGGTTTCAATCTCTGTGAGGATGCTGGCGGTGGCGAGGGGGCCAATATCTGTGGTTTCCTCGAAGGGATCGCCAATGTTTAAGACCTTGAATTTTTCGGTTAACTGACTAAAAAAGGATTCAGCAATACTTTCCTGCACAATGAAGCGTTTGGCGGCGATACAGGATTGGCCATTATTCTGCATCCGGGCAAAGACGGCAACGGTGGCGGCCTGCTCTAGATCGGCACTTTCAAGGACAATAAACGGATCACTGCCTCCCAATTCCAAAACGGTTTTTTTGATGGCATTGCCTGCGGCGGCGGCTAAACTGGCTCCGGCGGGTTCGCTACCGGTTAATGCGGCGGCCTTAATGCGGCGATCGCCCATGAGTTGACTGGCTTCGGCTCCACTGATTAAAAGGGTTTGAAAGACTCCTTCGGGAAAACCGGCTTCTCGAAAAATAGCTTCTAGGGCTAAGGCACACTGGGGTACATTGGAAGCGTGTTTGAGGAGGGCAACGTTACCGGCCATCAGTGCGGGGGCGGCAAAGCGAAAGACCTGCCAAAAGGGAAAGTTCCAGGGCATGACCGCCAATACGGGGCCGAGGGGTTGATAACGAATAAAACTACGCTGGGCATCGGTCGTTACCATTTCATCGGCTAAAAAATCGGCGGCATTTTCGGCATAGAACCGACACCCTAAAGCACTTTTTTTGACTTCGGCGATCGCCTGGGTAATCGGTTTACCCATTTCTAGGGTCATTAAACGAGCAAATTCCGGGCTACGTTGCTCCAGAATATCCGCCGCCTGGGTTAACCACTGACGACGCTGTGACCAGGAGGTTTGCCGATAATGGCTAAAGGTTTGTTCGGCCTGTGCTAATTTGGCATTAACCGTTTCTTGGCTATGAGCGGTAAACCGTTGGATTAATTCGCCGTTGCTTGGGTTAATTGTTGCAATCGCCATCGTTCCCCAGGGCAGATATTACAAAATGGATAGATGTGTCCATGGTACTCTTATTTATTCCCTAATTTATGTTCACTGGCATTATTCAAGGTCTGGGTCAATTACAAGCGACTTACACGAATCGTCTGCATATTCGGTTTTCG
>JAYKIP010000369.1:0-9435 GCA_035286205.1 Merismopediaceae cyanobacterium | reverse complement strand
GAAAATAGTGAAGAGCCTGAAACCCTTATTCTGTCGTCAATTTCAGACTTAGCGGGAAAAGTAAGAGTCAGTAGTGCGATCGCTGATCTTGTAGGGTGCATTAATGAAATGTAATGCACCATTTTATTTGGTTGCCCGTTACGCTTCGCTAACATATCCTACAGGTTTTTTAAACAGGAAGACTTTAGAAGACTAAGCTAAAATTCTAACCAGTGGGATAGGAATCTTGCCTGTCCTCCTTCCTCTAACTGAATAAACAGGCTAGAAGCCTGTGCCACAGATTACTGATATGGGTTTGGACTATTCTCAAATTTCCATCAAAAAAAGGTACTTGCCTCATTGGGAATTAGGCGGCTCCATTTATCATGTGGCATTTAGCACCTGGGAAAAACTCGAATTAACTCCCGCCGCGAGAGAAGTTGTTTTAAATTGCTGTCTCTTTTTTGATGAAAGCCAACATCAAAATTTAGCAAGGTATCATACTTTTGCTTTAGTCATTATGCCAGATCATGTTCATTGGTTAATGCAACCCTTACAAAAATCTGAAAGTGAATATTGGTCACTCAGTAGTACTTTACATAGTATTAAAAGTTATAGCTCTAAACAAATTCCAAAAGTGATGAAACATATTGGCACAGTTTGGCAAGATGAAAGATATGATCGAATTATGAGAAACTATCAAGAATTTGTCAACCATTGGCAATACATCAGACAAAATCCTGTGAAAGCTGGTTTGGTTAATGTTCCCGAAGAATATCCCTTTTTATGGGAAGAATTTTAGGTGATCGCCTTCCCAAACCCAAAAATCTTAACTCAGTGGGATAGGCATCTTGCCTGTCCTTCCTTATCCCTTATCCTGTCTGTCCTTCCTTATCCCTTATCCCTTATCCTGCCATTCCTTCCTTATCCCTCATCCTGTCTGTCCTTTCTTAGCCCTTATCCTGCCCATTCTTCTTTCCTCCAATAAACTAACAGGCTAGAAGCCTGTACCACAGATAAAAAACTATAATCTCAAACAGTGGGGAAGAATTTAATGAAAAAGGGCCAAAGATAAACAACGTCCATGTTAGAAACTGTAGTTTTTTGAGATACTTTCCATGAACAAGTCCCCCTTTTTAAGGAGGATTTAGGGGGATCGCATTAGAGAATCGAAAACTATAGGTTTCAAGTTAGACAGGGTTTATTCGAGGTTCCCTTTATTTTGGGATATTTTACACTTTATTAATCTGAGGGCGACCAAATAATCCCTGGGGTCTCACTAACAGCATCACAAACAACAACGTAAAAGAAATCGCTTCTCGGTAGCCAGAATATTCCGACGGCACAAAGGATTCTGCTAACCCAATAATTAAGCCCCCGATCACCGCTCCAGGAATGTTTCCCAATCCCCCTAACACGATTACCCCTAAACCCTTTAAACCAAAGGCAATCCCAAAATATGGCCCCGCAATACTGACGCTAGTTCCCACTAACGTACCGGCAATTCCCCCTAAAAAACCACTCATAAAAAACGTTAACACAATATACTGTTCAGGATTAATACCCAATAAGCTGGCGGTCATAGGATCTTCGGCTACCGCTTGGAGAGCTTTCCCAATTTTGGTGTAGTTAATTAAATAGGTTAAAACGCCCATGGTCACCGCCGAAACGCCAATAATCACCATCTGGGCCGTTCTAATCATAATCGGTTGATCCGTTGTCCCTAGATTAATTGCCAGGGGTAAATTGCCATAAATATTATCGGGAAAAGTATAAATTTCCGCGCCAAATAACAGTTGAATGAGGTTCACAATCACCACAGCCGCGCCTAAGCTAGAAACGAGGGTTAAGAGGGGATCGGCTTTTTTGCGGCGTAGGGGTCTAAAGGCTAATCGTTCCAATAATAACGAGGATAACCCGGCGAGGATTCCCCCTAAAATTAAGGCGATCGCAAAGGGAAAGGAAAAGGGTAATTTTGAGTTAGCCAACCAACCATTAAAGCCAGAGGTTCCCCCTATTAAAAAATAAACAAAGTAGGCTCCGAGGGTAAAAATGGCTCCATGGGCAAAATTAATAATCCCTAAAATGGAAAAAATGAGGGTATAACCCAGGGCAAAAATGGCATAGACGCTACCAATGGAAAGCCCATTTAACAGTTGTTGTAAAAAATTGGTTAAATCCATGATCTTTTGCCATCCGTCACCCAATTCTGGGAGAGAATTTAGTTATCGTTAATAAAAATGAATACTTAATTCCATTGTCCCTGTCCCTCGTCTATAGCTGGTTTTAAAATAGTGGGTAATTGCTCTAAAATGTACGCGGCGATCGCCTCTGGAGTTTGTTCGGGCGTAATGGGAATCACGAGATCCGCTTCCTGATAAAGATGACGACGTTCGGCTAATAAATGGGTCAATTTCGCCAATAAATCACTGTGGGCTAACAGGGGACGGGAATCATCCGCTTCTAAACGAGAGACCAGCAGATCAACGGGAGCCTCTAACCAAACAACAACCCCATGGCGCAAATACCCCCAATTTTCCGATTTGAGAACAATCCCGCCCCCGGTCGCAATCACACTCTGGGTACAAGCCGTCACTTCCGCTAACACTTGATGTTCGATCTGCCGAAAATAGGCTTCCCCTTCCTGGGCAAAAATGTCGGTAATACTGGAGTTTGTCACCCGTTCAATCAAAATATCCGTATCAAAAAAACGATAGCCCAACTGGTGGGCCAAAACGTTTCCGACGGTGCTTTTGCCACTGCCCATCATACCGATGAGATAAAGATTCAAATTGTGTAAAATCTGGGTCATGGGATAGAGAATGGGGAGTTGGGAATAGGGAATCGTTAAGGGGTCCGGGTTTTGAGTTTTTGGCGGAGAGCCTGGAGGCGGGCCTGTTGACGACGCACTTTTTTGGGGGCCGGGGGGCTTTTGCGTTGTTTTTCCTGGCGGGCCTGCCAATGTTTGAGTTGCATGGCATTCCAAGAATTTGATAAAAAGATTTCTCTAGTTTACTGGTAAACTTTCGCTCTTTGCTATGGGGCCGGTAACGACAGAATAAAACTTGCTCGACAACGGAAATCAATTACCAATCGCCACTCGCTCCCCCCCCACCGGAGCTACCCCCATCGCTACTACTATCCCCACTGGAGCTACTCCCATCACTACTACTATCGCTGGAGTGCGTTAATTGAGGCAAAATTACCGTTGTTTCTTGGTGATAGGCACAATGAAGACAGTCTTCTACTTGGAGAGCCGTTCCACTGTTGTCGTAGGTGGCAGGAGTGATGACGGATTGTTCAACGTTGAGGGTGTGGTATTTGCATTGAGGACAATAGCGATGTCTTGAAAACCAGTTGCGATAGTGATGAATTTTATACTTACCACAACTAGGACACTTCCAAACATCATAATCTACAGAACCAATTTTTTCTTCCAGGTTTTGGCCTTCATCGAGATAGCTGTTATCCGTTGTTTCATCTAAACGTTCCATTAAGGTTTGACAAGTGACACACCGCCGTTGTCGTAAACGTAGATACCTCATCAACCCAAAACTGATTGCCCATCCCCCCGCGAGCAAAGAGAAAAATCCTCGTACCAAATCATCATTGGATAAAGAGATAGCGGTCGGATTAACAGAGGTTGAGGTTGTTTCCGTTTTTGGAGGAATAAATGATTGGGGAGTAGGAGGGGGCGCGGTTGGATTGGTAAAATCCCTCGCGATCGCGGTTGCTCCTTGTCGAATCCCCTGACTATATTGATTCTTTTTAAAGGCAGGAATAATTTCGGATTGAATAATATTGTAAGCGATGGTATTATAACTAGGCTCAAAGCCCCGTCCTAACTCAATTCTCACCTTGCGGTCTTGAAGTGCAACTAATAACAAAATCCCTGTATTCGTTTTTGCATTTCCAATACCCCAGGTATTAAACCAACGAGTTGCAAAAATTTCCCAGGAGGGGTTATCTGACGAGTAATTACGCATGGTGCTGATGGTCACAACCCTGGCTTCAATACCGCGATCGCGCTTTAACTGACTAAACTTATCCTTAATGGCTTGAGTATCCTCTGGTGAGATAACTTTGGCGTAATCACTAACATATAAATCCAGGGCTTTAGGAATCGTTGTTTGACTTGCAACCGGCAATAGAACAGTGAAGATACTCGTTACAGAGATGGCGGGAAGACCATATTTTAGCAAAAGTCTGGAAAGCGGTTGTTTTGCAAAAATTTTTCGAGTATTGATAAAAGTAAAGAGCATTTCGTTAACTCCTTCAGTTTTGAAACAAAGTCAAATATGATTTGGGAAACGTTATGAACTTGTCTAAGCTGTTCATTATCTAAACTGCATACAGGCAAGGGGCTTAAGCTCCTTGTTACAAAGCTTTCATAAAAATCACTATGCAATTGCAATTCGCAACAGCTTATCTCTATTATTCCCTGAAAAATCTTTCGTTCCATCACGGTGGGCGGGGAGAGGACGAGAATCATCATTCAAAAAAGAGTGCTAAACTTCGTCCATTTTGGGAATTGTAGTTTTTTGAGATACGTTTCAGGCACAAGTCCCCCTTTTGAAGGGGGATTTAGGGGGATCACCCTAGTAGCTCCAAAAATTATAGGTTTCGAGTTGGACGGGGTTTATGGGGCCGGTAACGACAGAATAAAACTTTCTCGACAATGAAAATCGGCGGCGGTGCGGGGATGGGTTAAGGCCCAATAGGATAAATGACCTTCCTGGGTTTCTATTACGGTGGCGATCGCCAATTCCCAGGGAAGATCCGCCAACTTTAAGAGAGCTAAATCGAGGGTTAACGAAAGATGAAAGTCTTGATCTTGGGAGAGAACGGTAAAGGGTAAAGCGGCAAAGGCTAACTCGGTGGTCATACCCTGACGATAGTTCGTAAACCCATAACCATTCCAATGACCGGCCGGGGAAAGATTAAATTCCCAATAGTCGGAACGTCCGGGAACCCCCAGAAAAAATTCAAAACAAGTGGTTTGCCACAGATGATCTTGACGTTGGGGATAGGGGGCCGATTCAGCCATTTTTAAAGCGGTTAAATCCCCGGTGAGATGATAATCCAAGGTTAACCGGGAAACATCGCGTAATGCTTGACCATTCAAGGCGATCGGCGGTTGACCCTGGGGCGTAAAAGGAAGAAGAGAAAAGGCAGTCATCGGCAATCAGCAATTAATTGATTTAAGGCTTGTTCCTGGGCTTCAATGCTGGCGGTCAGTTGAAATTGGACTAAGGCTCTCGCTAAATTATGATCGGGATATTTGGTTTTAAAATACACATTTCCTGCTAAATGATCGGTAAAAAAGCGCAGTCCTAATTCAAAGGCAATTAAACGAATCGCTAAAAAAAGATAGTCATAATCCGGGGCAGTTAGAAAGGCTTTGGCTACCTGTAAATAGCCCGTTAAGAGACTTTGACAGCGATCTAAATCAAAATAAACTGCTTGCCAATCCTGGGTTTCTTCTCCGAGGGGATTACAACCCGATCGCACACAATCACCAATATCGTAATGAATTAACCCCGGTTTCGCCGTATCTAAATCCACCATGGTCACCGCCTGTTGGGTATTGCGGTCAAACATGACGTTATTCACTTTAGGATCACCGTGCATTAATCTGAGGGGTAATTTTCCCGATTGTTTCGCCTGTTCTAGGACATCACAACCCCCGGCGTGATCGCGGACAAAATCTAAGCAAAATTGCACTTCCGGGGTAATTTTTACCGAGGTTTGGGCTTGAATTTGTTGATACTGGGACAGATAATTCGGTGTAATATGAAAACCTTTGAGGGTATCCACTAGGCGATCAGGCGGTAAATCCGCAATTAAATGATGAAAGGTTCCCAGAGCATAGCCCACTTCGGTTGCCTGTTGAGCCGTTTCTAAAATATCAAAGGATTCAGAATTTTCAATATAACTAATCGCTCGCCAATAGGAACCATCCCCTAAATCTAAATGATCTTTGCGGTCTTGGGTTAAAATTACCCTGGGGACTTCCCACCGTCTATCAAGAGGATTTTCCTGTAATTTGTAATAGATATGCTCCGTTAATAGCCACATATTTTGCATAATGCCCTGGGGATCATGAAACACCTGGGTATTAATTCTTTGCAGAACAAAACGGGTTTGTTCGGTATCATCTAAAGTCACTAAAAACGTATCATTAATATTGCCATTGCCGAAACTTTTCATGCCGGTAATCTTTCCCCGATGGACAAAATGATCGGCGATCGGTTGTAACTGGTGGACAAGTTGGGGTAAGGGAGTTTCTAGCATGGAGAGCCGGCAAGGGGATCAAGGAATGACAAACCAAAGTCCTAGACGGAATTTTTGGCCAAAAGATCCCTTAAGGTGTCCCTGGGCGATTGCGGGGGTTTCCGGGTGACTATCGGGAAATCAGGCGGGGCGATCGAGTCACGATTTTGTAACGTAGGAGGAAATCTCTTTCTGGAAAAGCCATCTACACTAGACGGTTATAAACCTTAAGCTGTTCACCCTCTAAAACATCTAAACCGCGTCCATTTCGGGAACGATAGAAGCCATCTTCACTCCTACGACTCTCCAACGCCGTGTTGTATCAAATTTATCATCACACTCATTATTCTTATCATCAGCCGGTTTTTCTGAAACCCCACCGGTTGCGTTTGTCCCCCCGCTCCGATGGTTGGCAATCCTCCCGCCAGGTTGCCCTACAGGTTTTTCCCCAGCCCCAGGGCATTGCCGAAGTGACAGATTTGGACGGGAATCACATTCAACGGATCTGGTTCGTGGAGCCAACGGAAACCCTAGAAATTACGGTGACTTCCCAGGTACTGACTCAGATGGACAATCCCTTTAATTTTTTGTTGGAACCCTGGGCGTTAACCCTACCCTTTGATTATCCCCTTTCTCTTTATCGGCAGTTAAAACCCTATTGGTATCCCTACAGTACGGTTCCTGACCCGACCGTGATCACCCTAGCCCAGGACATTGCCCTCGCCACTCAGCATCAACCATTGGACTTTCTTTATACCTTGACCCAACGCCTGTATCAGGAATGCGACTATACCCTGCGGGAACACGGGAAACCCTGGGAGGCGGGAATTACTTGGCGCAATAAACAGGGTTCCTGTCGAGATTTAACTATTCTGTTTATGGAGGTGTGTCGGACGATGGGTTTAGCCACCCGGTTTGTCAGTGGTTATCAAGAGGGCGATCAAGCAACGGAGGATTGGGAGTTACACGCCTGGGCAGAGGTGTATTTACCCGGTGGCGGTTGGCGAGGTTATGATCCGACCCATGGCTTAGCGGTCAGCGATCGCCATATTGCGTTGGTGGCCAGCCCGAATCCCCAGGACTGTGCGCCGGTCACGGGAGAAATGATGCCGGTGCGCTCCCTGCGGGAAACCGGGAACCCTCTTAAGTCAACAATGAGTACAACGGTCAAGGTCACGACCTTCACCCCCACGCAACAGCAAGGCTCCGGTTGGCAAAGTCAGAGCCAATGAGTTGGGTTAATAGCGGTTCAAAAAGCGTAATGACGGCGACTCAATGGGGTTCTAAACCCGTAAATTTACGGCAAAAAGGTCATGGGCTTACCTGCGTGTTTCTACGGTAATTATTCGGGCATTTTTCAGCGCAGATGATGGTCTCAAGGGTCGAAAAAATCCCCAGGGTGAACCCAACAAACCCTTACGAGCATTAGTCCCTAGCCTTAAACTAACTTTGACAGACTGTCATAGAAAGTCTCACTTCCAGAAATCTATCCTGGGATAGAGGCAGATCTGTCCCTTAAGGGAGAAAACGGAAATATTGTCATCTTTAAGGCCAAAAGCGATTAGAATGGAAAAAACATCCTCTATGGTGACCGTTAGCCCATCTAAGCAATTCCCGCTTTGAGGTTGAATCCTTCCAAAATCTTTACGCGCTCCTCATAAAATTATGGATATTCAACTGATTAACATTGGGTTTGGGAATATTGTGTCAGCTCATCGAGTCATTGCCATTGTTAGTCCTGAATCAGCCCCCATTAAACGGATTATTAGTGATGCCCGCGATCGGGGTCAGTTGGTGGATGCAACCTATGGCCGCCGGACTCGTGCGGTGATTATTACTGACTCTAGCCATGTGGTATTGTCCGCGATTCAGCCGGAAACAGTGGCCCATCGTTTCGTCAATAATCATAAAGAGGCAGTTCCCCTTTAATGTTTAGCTAGTAGAATTCCATGTCATCTTGTTTATTTGTCATTACAGGGCCCAGTGGGGTCGGCAAGGGTACCCTGGTCAAGGCTCTTTTGGATCGTCATGCGGATTTATTTGTCTCGATTTCGGCTACGACGCGATCGCCTCGGCCGGGGGAAGAAGAGGGGAAATCCTATTATTTTTTAACGAAGGATCAATTTCAAACTGGGATTGCCCAGGCGCAGTTTTTAGAATGGGCGGAGTATGCGGGAAATTATTACGGAACGCCCCGGCAGGCCGTGTTAGACCGGTTAGCTCAGGGTCAACGGGTTGTATTAGAAATAGAAGTGTTGGGAGCGCAACAGGTTAAGCAAAATTTTCCCTCTGCCTGTTTAATTTTTATTTTGCCGCCTTCTCTGGAAGAATTGGAAAAACGTCTCCGCGATCGCGCCCAAGATCCAGAGGAAGCCATTGCCCGGCGGTTAGCGAAAGCCCAGGAAGAATTGGCCGTCAGTGGGGAATTTGATCACCAGATTGTGAATGACCAGTTAGAAACCGCCCTGCAAGCCTTAGAGCAACTGATTTATTAAGTAAAATCCCCCTTAGCCCCTCTTTGAAAGGGAGGAACCAGACAAATTATCTTGAATCAATGAGTGTTTTATTCCTCTTCCTGTAACCAGCGAGCCGCATCCTTGGCATGGTAGGTCAAAATCAGGTCAGCCCCGGCCCGTTTAAAACTGGTTAAAGTTTCCAAGGTGACGCGCTTTTCGTCAATCCAACCATTCAACGCCGCCGCTTTGACCATGGAATATTCCCCAGAGACGTTGTAAGCCGCAACCGGTAAATGGGTCATTTCTTTAACACGCCAAATAATATCCATGTAGGACAAAGCCGGTTTGACCATCAACATATCGGCCCCTTCTAAAATATCTAGTTCCACTTCCTTCAGGGCTTCCCGACCATTCCCCGGATCCATTTGATAGGTACGGCGATCGCCGAATTGGGGAGAAGAATCTGCCGCATCTCGGAAGGGGCCATAGTAAGCCGAAGCATATTTGGCCGCGTAGGAGAGGATCGGGGTATCGGAAAAACCGGCTTCATCTAGAGCTTCCCGAATCGCTTGCACAAATCCGTCCATCATCCCCGACGGTGCAATAATATCGGCTCCGGCTTTGGCCTGGGCAACGGCGGTTTTTTGGAGGAGGGTGAGAGTCGGATCATTCAATACCCGCCCGGTGAGATCCCCAGTTTGTAGATAGCCGCAGTGACCGTGACTGG
>JAYKIP010000368.1:0-2615 GCA_035286205.1 Merismopediaceae cyanobacterium | reverse complement strand
ATCGCTCTTAACTTACTCACAAAGGAAAAGACGCTTAAACTCGGCATTAAAAGTAAACGACTACGCGCTGGTTGGGACGAGGACTATCTCCTTAAGGTTTTGCTCGAATAAGATGCGTTCGCCCTGTACAACTCTATCGTCAACTTGTCAAGACTACCCGTATAGATTATTACGTGATATGATGACCGCCAATCTGAGACTCTAGACAAAGTTACTGACCTAATCATTCTAACTGCGCTAGTCAGGCTGACAGACTCACACTTAGTCAACTTAATAAGGGAGAAAAACCCAAGACTATTGGGTAACTTGTTGGCAGAATTGAGTTTCCCTTGATTTTCTGCCAAGTGTTTAAAAGCACCAAAAAACCTCTTTAGTTGACTAGAACTATAAGGTACTAGGGATTTCCACCTAGTAAAAATTGTTTTTGTTAAACCTCGTCTAACTTGAAACACATCGTTTTTGTCTCTTCCAAGGCGATCCCCCTAAATCCCCCTTAAAAAAGGAGACTTGCCCCTTGAAAGTATTTCCAAAAACAACAGTTCCAAAAATGGACGTAGTTTGATGGCAAAATCTAATTCAACTTAGAGATTGACATTATTCATCGGCTTTTTATGAATCCCGCCCTTCTTGCTCTTGTTACCTAGGCCCTGCTCCGAATGAAGTTAGCTTCTCATTATAAGATTGGATCCCATCGGCCATTTCCCTCGGTGTTGAGTCAGATTGCTATTATTAGCTATGACTTTATAGAGAAAAGTCAGAATTCACGTCCCCTGTTAGTTTATAAAGCCCTGGGTGACCACGCTTCTGTAGAGCAAGTCAAGGTTTATTGTGCCGATTTTAGCCATCATAAAAAGCAGTATGTCAGTTTTGAACATAGCGATTTTCAACCCTTAACAGTCCCTGCCTACCGCCGCAATATTTCTTTTCATCGTATTTTTTCCTATTGGATCTTTGCGTTAAAAATTGCGTTTAATCCGGCCTTACGCGATTGTAGTTTACTCTATTTTTGTGTGCCGGCAAACGAGTTGGCGATCATTGCACTTTGGTATAAATGGGTTTTAAAGAAGACGGTGGTTTTGGATGTGGTGGATCTTTGGCCAGAAGCCTTTCCCTTGCCCTCCTGGCTTAACCATGGCGTAAAATTTTTCCTGAATCTCACCAGTCGTCCGTTACGAAATTGGCTTTTTCGCCAAGCAGATTTAATTGTTACCCAGTCAGCCTATTTTCAAGAAAAAATTGGCTCACCGCCTAATTCCCAGGTGGTTTTAATGGGGACAACCCATCAGGTAGATTGGCGTTTAAAGACGGCCCACCGTCGTTCTCTCCAAGAGCAGATTAATATTCTTTATTTGGGTTCGATTAATGCCATTAATGATTTGGAGTCATTAATTGAGATTTTGATGCGTTTAAAACAACATCGAGCCGTTCACCTATCGGTGGTGGGAGGCGGCAAACGTTTACCCTATTTACAACAACAGGTGGAAGCTCTGGGAATTACGACTTGTTTCCATGGCATTTGTTTTGATCCAGAGGTCAAAAATCGGGAGTTTTTACGGTGTCATTTTGGTTATAACGGTTATGTGTCTTCTACGGAGGTGGCTATCTCCTATAAATCCCTAGAATACTTAGCCCATGGGTTGCCCCTGCTCAATTCAACGAAGGGGGATAGTCGTCAACTGGTGGAGTCGGAAAGGTTGGGGTTTAATTTCTTGCCCACCCGGCGATCGCGGCATGAGTTAGTGGGAAAATTATTAAATTTAAGTGATGCGGAGTATTATCAAATGCAACAGCAGGCGCTCAATACCTTTGAAAAATATTTTGCTTGGCCGGTATTTCAACAAAATTTGACCCAAGCTCTTAGTCAACTGGAACCGGAGCCGTCTTCCCAATCCAAGGGGTTAAACCGGTGAACGGAGGAGTTCCCCAACCTTTCGTTAAGGCATTTGTCGAGCAATTATCCCGCCCAAGACCAAGGCGATCGCCCCTAATCCCGCACTACCCAGACTATAGAATAGGGTCATGGCCAAGGGTTTACTGGTCACCATTAAAACGGTATCCAGGGCATAGGTTGAAAAAGTGGTGTAGGAACCTAAAAAGCCGACCGCCAGAAAAACTCGCACATCGGGGGACAGAGCAACTCGTTCCAGGGCATAGGTGACTAAAAAGCCCATCAAGAGCGAACCCGATAGATTGACGATAAACGTGCCGTAGGGAAAGCCTTCTCCCAACCATTGGGTTAACCAGGCACTGATATAAAACCGACAGAGGGCTCCCGGTATAGCTCCCAGGGCAATGGCGATCGGGGTGCGGATAGCGGGATCTAGGGGGGAAAAAAAAGTAAAGACTTTTTCGAGGGGTTCAAATAGCGACAAATCTTGACTCCTGGCACTTTTCAATTCAGGGATAAGGCGATCGGGGAAAGCTAAAAAACAACTTTGTCAAAGTTATACACAAGTTATACATAACTTCACGACAAGTCTTACCCGCACCGCCCAAAAATCCCCTACAGTGAAACCATGGCAAGGAAAAAGATGAGGTTCTTGATTCACCGTTGATTCTATTCTGCCCCAAAACCCTTGACCGTAATCTGATTTTGAGGACTGAACTATGATTCA
>JAYKIP010000367.1:0-15242 GCA_035286205.1 Merismopediaceae cyanobacterium | reverse complement strand
GAAAACGGCGATCGCGGGGATTATGGTATTCGGCTAAACATTGCTCGCACATCGCAAACTGCTTCATTGTCGTTAACGGGCGATCGTAGGGCAACCCCTCAATAATGCTGTACCTTGGCCCACAATTGGTGCAGTTAGTAAAAGGATAACTATAACGGCGATTATGAGGGTCAAAAATTTCGGCTAAACAGTCACTACAGGTAGATAAATCGGGTAAAACCGTCGCTTGTTTGGCTCCTCCGACACTTTCCCGAATGGCAAAATCTGAATAGCCATAAAACGCTAATTCTGTTACGGTAATTTGATCAATCAGCGATCGCGGCGGCTTGTCCTGTTCTAATTGATTTAAAAATTGTGTTAATTTTTCTGATTCTCCTTCAATTTCAATGTTGACTCCCTGGGCAGAATTGTTCACCCAACCGAAGAGATTTAAAGATTCTGCTAAACGAAAAACAAAGGGCCGAAAACCCACACCTTGTACGGACCCTTGGACAAAAATAGCCAATCGTTTCATCATGCAATTATCTAAACCCAATGGCTAATAAATTCAATTTTTCCTTCTATTTCTTCTAAAGACTTTGCATTCATTAAATTCAAGATACCCCGTAGCAATTCGCCAATACTGTATCGCTGTTGAGGAGCTAGAATAATACCAGAGTGGGATTGATTATTTTGCAGATACTGAGTATGTAATTGGTAAAAATCTTTAGTATTAAAACTAAATAAAACACGACGATTTTCAGTCGCCCAAGCTAATTGTTGTTCATCTGATTGGTGAAGCATTTCTGTGTCTTTTACCGTCAGTACATCAACCTGATGAGAACGTAGGGCTTGGATAAAATCCTCATCTATAGCATCTTCATCTAGATATAAACAAATACGAGTCATTCAGAATCTTTAGTCTTTATTGCTTTGATAAACAGTTGCTAAGGCTTGATATTCAGCTTCCTCAGCCGCTAAGTCCTTTTCAATTTCTTCATGATTAGCATGATAATAAGCTAAAGCCGCATAAACTTGTGCCAAAGAGAGATGATTTAAACGACGGGCAATTTCTTCAGGGGTTGTCCCTTGTTTATACAGGACAGCGATCCGTCGAACTGAAGTATTTGTGCCTGCAATTTTGGCACGAAATTGACCGAGGGGTGCAGAACAATTCACTAAGGTTCCAATATCCACAGCAACTGTCATAGCGCATTACCCATTTTTACGAATTGGCGTTTCTATTTTAGCATCAACTTGAAGCATTGATCTGGATTTTCATAAACCAATTAGATGGGTTGTTGAGCCTCCAATTTTGTTAAGCGACTTTTTAAGTCTTGATTTTCCTGTTTGAGTTGTTCCACGACTTCGCGTAATTCCTGGAGTGATTTTTCCGTTCCTAATTGACTTTGTACTTTGGTAATCGCTTCCTCTGCTAACCGACGAGCGCGACCATCGGGAGTTTGATTGGCTAAACCCTGTAAAATCCCGATCGCCTGGGGGGTTTCCATATTGCTCAGGGCTGTTGTTACCGCAACTTGGGTTAAGAAGAACGTTTCCTGGGCGATCGCCGTTAAACAGTCCAAAATAGCGGTTAACGGTTCGGGAGATTGTCCGGTCGAAACGGGGCCAAGGGCGCGAATGGCCGCCAATCGTAGGGGTTGAGGAACGCCTAAGGCCGTATATTGCATGAGAATTTTGGCCGCTTCTGCCGATGTTTTTAACTGACTTAATCCCCCAACGGCTCCACAACGAACGACTTCATTCCAGCCGGAACGGGTCTCTAAAATTTGTTGTAAAAGGGCAATTACTTCAGCTTCTTTATCTTTTAAAATACTGCCTAGCATGGCTCCTAATCCCCTGGCGGCTTCGGCTTCAGTGTAATAGCTGGTTTCGCCCTGAACTAAACAGGATTTAAGAGTTTCATAGGCGGGCAAAATCTTGAATTGACTTAAACTGTTTAAAATAGCTTTACGCACTTTAGGATGTTCTTCGGTTTTTAAACTTTCCATCAAAACTAGGGCAGTTTGATCCAGTTTAATCTTGGCTAACTGCTCGGCAATTTCAGCCCTGACAGCCCAAAAGCTTTCATTTTTTAACTGAGATTGGAAACTCTGAAGGATATCTAGACCCCCTTTTTTAGCCAAGGCGATCGCCGCATAAATTCGAGCAATGGGATCGGGATCAAGGTGTAATTGGGCTTTTAACTCAGGAGTCGGATAATCCAATTCAACGGTTTTTAAGAAAGCATTTCCCACATCAAAACTAATAAAATCGGGTTTCCGGTCTAGGGGAAAATAAAAACATTGCTCGCGTTCTTTAATAGCTAAATTAAACACCTTACGGGTGATCTCTTGCCCCTGAAAATTAAACGCCACCGGCAAGGTTAAATCAAACAGGTCTTCATGATTACTATCGGGTTTTGCCTGGGTTTGTCGCACCGTTAACTTTGCCAAAGCACTGTCGGCTTCCCAACTGTAAGAGACTTTATAATCAGGATGTCCCCCCCGATAGACATATTGATTAAAAAGCCAAAGTAAGTTAAAACCGGTCGCCTTTTCAATACTGCATAATAAATCAATGGTTTCTACGGTTTGATAGGCATGATCCTGCACAAAAGTATGAATCGCTTTTGTGAATAATTCATCGCCTAAAATAGCCCGAATCATGTGATAGACGCAGGCTCCCTTTTCATAGAGATGACGGTCATAGAGTTCAATCGCGTCTCGATAAACATGGGTTACCATAGGACGACGATACCGAGAACTATCTTCCTCTAAATAATTACGCGCTTCTCCTAATAAATAATAGGCGGCCTCTTCCTGATTGTATTCAAATTCCGTCCAGAGAACTTCGGCGTAGGAAGCCATGCCCTCTTTGATCCAAGCATGAGACCAATGTTTAATGACCACTAGATCCCCAAACCATTGATGGGCTACTTCATAGGCAACTAAACTTTCGGTATTGCGATTATCTAGGGCGGCTCGTTCATCTAATAAACAACGATCCATTAAGAGGGTTGTGGAGGTATTTTCCATCCCCCCAAAAATAAAATCTTCCACACACACCTGAGCATACTTAGGATAGGGGTAGGGATAACCAAAGGTTTCCGTAAAAAAGTCAATCATTTTGGGCGTTTTCCCCAGACTGCGCCAGGCATCGGCTTCTCGACCTTTTTCTACATAATAAAGTACGGGAAGGGAATAATCAGGAGCTTGTAATTCGACAAAATCACCGACGGCTAAAGTCATTAAATAAGTAGGATGAATTTGTTCCTGTGACCAGTGAAAAATCTGGGTATTTCCTTTATCTTCGATCTGGATTAAATTTCCGTTAGAAATGGCTTTGTAGGGCTTAGGTACTTCGAGGCGAATTTCAGACGTGGCCAACTGTCCTGGATAGTCAAAGCAGGGAAACCAATAACGGGAATCTTCATCCTCTCCTTGAGTCCAGACCTGGGTTGCTTTTTGGGGATAATGGTCATCCGGGGCGATAAAATATAAACCTCGTTGGGGCTGATGGACGTGATAGTGAATTTCGAGGTCAATCGCGTCTTGAGCCAGAGCTTGTAATAGATAGACAGTTAGTTTTTCGCCATCGTAATCAAAGGACTGACTCATATTTTTAATGAGAACCAGGTCAATCCGTAGATTAACGGCATCTAAAATTAATTGATTAATGCCGGGGCGAATGGGTTGTAATGTGAGACAGCAAATTCCCTGAAAGGATTGTTGCTCTAGGTTCAGTTTAAGATCCAAAAAAATATGTTTGACTTGCCCTGGACGATGGGGATTATAATTGGGTTTGGCTCCCGGTAATTCAAAGGGTTTGCGTTGATTAGTGTCCATGGCAAAAGTAATCATAGGTTTAATTAATAATTAATTAATTGGTGATTAATAGAAAATAATTGATAGCGGATAATGACCGATTATATCATTAGTCAACCGAGATGACTGGCCCGACTACAGCAAACCTTGATATTGAAAAATTTGTTTGAGGTTTAGGTTTTTTTCCAGTAAACAAGCATGGCCACTGTCGGGCAAAATATGTAAATTCGTCTGGGGAAACAGCGATCGCAGTCTTTGGCCTTCTTCTAGGGAGGGTAATAGGCGGTCTTGACCACTTGCTAAAATCAGGGTCGGGACAGTGAGGGATGGTTTCTGACGAGGCGCAATCTCAAATTGTTGTAAAAGATTTAAACGGTTATGAATAATCTGGGGAGAAACAGAACGCATTGCCCCTAATAATTGCCGGCGATCGCCATGTTCAATACGATTTAACGAGGCTAAAAACGGTAAAAATCCGAGGGTGGTGGTAGGATGTAAACTTTCAGGAATCCACTGGGTAAAATTGGCCCCCCAGGTCAATAGGGGATACCGAGCAAAGGAAGAAGCCGGATTAACTAAAACGAGTTGTTGGAGGGGGAGAGTCGTTTTTAAAGCAACTTCTAAAGCAAGACAGGCCCCAAAGGATTCACCACAGAAAAATAAAGATTGAGTGTCCTTTAAGGATTTCTGCGTGAGCATTAAAAATTGCTGGGTTAAATTGGCCCAGGAATTAACAATTGTTGTGGAAAGCTTAAGACAATAAATATTAAAAAAAGGAGCTAAATCGAGACATTGACGATAGAAGAGTTTACCGGTGCCATCCATCCCCGGAAAATAAATCAATGAGGGTAAATGAGAGCGAAAGGGATAAGGCAAGAAAAATTCCATATTTGATTGTTAATTTTTGGATCTTTTAAAACCCCTTGAGACTAAAAAAATAAACTTAAATAAACCGTTACCCCCCTCATGATTTTGAAGGATGAGCAACGATTGACCTAACCCCTAGAGAAAACCGTTGGTATCCTAGAAGAATATAGCCATCTTTGAGGAGGGCTTAAATGTCTTACTCTATTCTACCGAATCGCTTCGTTGCCGGTGAGCAGTTAGCCGCTCAACTTTTAGCCTATCAGTCCCATCCCCAGGGACTCATTTTAGCTCTTCCCAGGGGCGGCGTACCGGTGGCGTTGATCCTTGCCCAAAAATTACACTTACCCCTAGACCTGTGTTTAGTCAGAAAAATTGGCAGTCCCGGTCAGCCCGAATTAGCCCTAGGGGCGATCGCCCAGGACAATATTCAAATTTTAAATCAAGCTCTCATTGAACAACTGAAATTACCCAGGGAAAAGATCACCCCCATTATTGAGCGAGAACATCAGGAATTAGAACGTCGCAATCAAACCTATCGGGGCCATAAACCCTATCCCAATTTACAGGATCGCATCGTGATCTTAGTAGATGATGGATTAGCTACCGGGGCCACTATGATGGCGGCGATCGCCTTTGTCCGTTCCCACCATCCCCAACGCATTATTTTAGCGATCCCGGTGGTTGCCCCCTCAGCTATCCCGCAACTGCGCGGCTTGGCAGACGAAATCGTTTATCTCATTGCCCCCGAATCCCTCCACTCCATTAGTCTTTGGTATGATGATTTTCGACAGGTAACAGACCAGGAAGTTCACCACTATTTAAAACAAGCGGGCTTTTAACCCAGCCTTCAAAATTTCCCTCTAAATGAATGATTTTCAGTAAAATAAATATCCTGAATCCATTCCAGTGGGATGGGCATCTTGCCCGTCTAGTAATTTTTAAATTAATAATTTTCAGTGGGGGGCATCTTGCCCGTCTTAATCACCCTAGAATCACTCTAGCAAGCATTCTGCTAAAATAATTCCTATTCCTTTCAACTCGTAAAACCATGGTCAAAACCCTTGCCCTATCCCTCACCTTCTTCACCAGTCAATGGCTGACTTCCACGGCCTTAGCTTCTTCCCCCCAAGCCTGGGAAAAAAGCCATCAAGAAATGATTAATAAATGCACCCAAGCCAGTGGATTAAAAGGGGCAAAATCCGTCGGTCAACCCATTTTATTTGATGATACCGTTGGCTATACCGGCTTAATTTTAAAAGGGCAATATGCTCAACCCCACATGAAAAACAAAGAAGCCCAGATGCTATGTTTATTTAATCGGAAAACCCGTAAAGTTTACCTGAGTGAAATGTCCTAATGGCCCGCACCATTACCTACAGTCCAGCTTATACCCTAGTGCCCACCTATGAATGTTTTAATCGTTGTGAGTATTGTAACTTTCGCGTTAATCCGGGGCAAGATCAATGGCTTTCTTTAAGTAAAGCCCAACACATTTTAGCAAACTTAAAAAACCAGGGGATTACCGAAATTCTCATTCTCAGTGGGGAGGTGGAACCGCGATCGCCCCGGCGTTCAGCCTGGCTAGAGCATATTTATCAGTTGGGCAAATTAGCCCTAGAACTCGGTTTTTTTCCCCACACCAATGCTGGCCCCCTCAGCTATGCAGAAATGGCCCACTTAAAAAGCGTTAATGTTTCCCTCGGTCTCATGGTGGAACAAATCACTCCTAAACTATTAACCACTGTTCACCGTCATGCCCCCAGTAAACAGCCCCATAAACGCTTAGAACAACTCCGTTGGGCCGGTCAATTAAAAATTCCCTTTACCACCGGCATTTTGTTAGGGATTGGCGAAACTGCATCGGATTGGTGGGATAGTTTAACGGCGATCGCCGACATTCATCGTCAATATCAGCACATTCAAGAAGTCATTCTTCAACCCTACAGCCCAGGCGAAAAACAAACCTGGCAGGGGCAACCCTTTAATATCTACCAATTTCCCCAAATCATTACCCAAGCGAGAGCCATTCTTCCCCCCGAAATCGTCCTACAAATTCCCCCTAATTTAATCCCCAATCCTGAACTTTTATTAGCCTGTTTAGCCGCCGGAGCCAGGGATTTAGGAGGGATTAGTCCCCTCGATGAAGTCAATCCCACCTACCCCCACTTCAGTCAGACCCACCTGACCCAAATTCTTCAACAGGATGGCTGGGAATTAGTGCCTCGTTTACCCGTTTATCCCTCCTATTACCCCTGGGTTCACAAAAATCTATCCCCCCTCAAAAGAGAACTTCTCCCCCAAATTTGAAGGCCGGGAGCAAAAAACGCGAGTTTTGAAATTCTCTCCCCTTATCCCTTAAAAATCCCAACCCAAATTCCGAATATTTGCTTGAGCATCGGCGACTGAAATAATCGTATTATCATAAGCCTCTAGGATTTGCTCATAGATAAAATCATAGGCGGGCCGAAAAGCCTCCAGGGAATCGTAGGTTCTGGCGGCTAAATGAAAAGTCTTTTCCCAGGGAAAAACCGTAATTAAATAACCATCCTCCACTTTTTCTAGGGAAACCGAAATCACCACGACTTCACTCGTCTCTTCCCTGGGAACCTGGGGATCAGCATAGAGCGTAATCGCCGGATAAAAGTGCATTGACCCCTGTTCATCAAAACTAATATTACGCATTTCCACCGCACACTGGAAATATTCCCCCAAATATCGCATAAACAATTCCGCAAATCCTTGACAGGTTTCAATAGATTTTAGGGTGGCCTTACGCGCTTTAGCATAGGCTTGACAAAGGGTTTCGTACTTACTCATAAGGCTCTCCTAATCGTCCTAAGAGAAAAGTTAACAGAAAACTTAAAAGCGTAAAAGATTCAAGTTTTTCTAAAAATTGGGAAAAATTAACAATAAAAAATCAAGGAGCGAAATTAATTAACAGTGACTATTTCGCAGGAGCCAAGCGTTTACTGAGGGAATCCAAACGACGTTGGGCCACACGATTATTGGCCTCAATCTTCAGCGTTTGCTCATAGGTTTCTAGGGCCTTGGCAATCAACTGTTTTTTCTCATAGACATTCCCCAAATTATTCAGGGCAATGACATAATCGGGGTAATACTTTAAAGCCTCTTTATAATTGCGGATGGCTAAATCGTATTGTTCCTGAGCAAAATAAGAAAAACCGATCGCATTGTAAATCAGAGCTAAATTTTCGGGTTCAATTGCTTCATTATTGTCTGATGCTTTCAGAGCCTTTTGAAATAAACTTAACGATTGAACGTAGAGCTTTTTATCCAGATAAATACTGCCTAATTGATAATATTCTTGAGCCGTCCCTTTACTCGACGTTAATTTTTTTTGGAGTTGATTCAATCTATTTTCTAACCGACGACTTTTAATGACTTGTTGCAAAATAAAAACCGCCAAACCAGTTAATAAAACCAACAGAATGGAGAGATAAATAACGGGAAGATTACTTTCCATGGGCGTTCAATCAATCAAAAGGAGTCCGTACCTATTGTACGCCCGAAAGTCCCCAGGGACTAGGGACAGCATCCTGGCCTTCCTCGCCTGACTTAATTCGGGGGTGGGGTCGCCGGTTTTTCCTCGGCGGGGGGAGCCGGTGGACTAATCTCCGGCACGGGGGGACTGGGAGTGGGCGTTACCGTCACGGTGGGAGTCGCTTGGGGGGTCGGGGTTTCCGGCATCGGGCTAGTGGGAATGGGAATGTCCGGGGTCGGGGAAACGAGGGGAACTGTGGTGACTTCAATGGTGGGTTCAATCGCCGGAGAAGGCGACTCTAGGGGTGAGGGGGTCACCGGCACAATGGGCGTGGGAGTGGCGGGTGGAGGAGTGGGCACCGGGGTAGCGGGTGGAGGAGTCGGGATCGGCGTAGGCGTAGCGGTAAAGACGGGGGAAGGCTCAATCTGGGGACTCGGCGGCACAATGTCCTGGCTGGGTTCCGGAGAAGGCACGGGAACCGCTCGGCGTTTGGACGCAAACAGAAAACCCACACTGAGTCCCCCCACAATCACCAACAAAAATAACAGGGGTAACACAAACCAGGTGACAAAGGCATTTGATCCCGATTCCTCTTCTTCCTCCCCGGAGGTTACCGGTTGACGTACCTTAGCTGGCCGGTTTGGCGATCGGGAATTTTCCGGGGCTACCACCAAAGTCGCCGCCGTCATTTCCGGGATACGGGACACCAAGGCCCTTAACATCTCCCTGGCCGAAGCAAAGCGATCGCGGGGATGGAACCGGATACAACGGTCTAAGACTTCTGCCAAATGGGGAGCCACCTGGGGCGCGTATTGTCGCCAACGAAATTCCCCCGTGCGGGAGTCCGTTTCCAGGTATTGGGGCGTTTTACCCGTCAACAGAAAAATAGCCGTTAATCCCAAACTATACAAATCACTGGAATACACGGGCCGCCCCGCCGCCTGCTCCGAAGCCATATAACCCGGCGTTCCCAGGGCGATCGAATAGGCCGTTTTCCCATCGGGACTGACCACCGTTCCCATCGCTTCCTTGATCACCCCAAAATCGATCAAAATCGGTTGATTATCCCGCGATCGCAGAATAATATTATCGGGCTTAATATCGCGGTGAATAATGCGACGTTGATGGACAAAATCCAAAACCGGCAGTAACTCAATCAACAGGTCTTGAACCTCCTCCGAGGAAAAATTCCCCCGTTGTTCGTGACATTGAGTTAACGTCACCCCTTCGATCCATTCCTGCACTAAATAAAAATTGCCCTGCTCCGTAAAATAGGCATAGAGGCGGGGAATTTGCGGATGATTCTCCCCCAACTCTTCCAGCACGATCGCCTCCCGTTGAAACCGCTCCTGGAGCCAGGCCGGAATTTGGGGCGTATCAATCACCGGCTTCAGTAACTTAATCACGCACTGACGCGCCGAGGGCATGTGGGTATCTACCGCCAAAAAAGTTTCGCCAAAGCCACCCCGGCCCAGACTTTTAATAATTTGATAGCGATTATTCAACAACACCATAAACAAGCAAATTGGCAGAGAAAATCCTTCGAGACACCAGAGCCGACCACCAAAGCCCCATCTTCCGGTATTAAAAAAGGTTAAGTCAAGGCACTCAAGGCTGATTTTTCAGGTAGCTTTTGGGTAGATTATCAGAGGATGAGCGTAAAATTTAAATAAGTTTCCTCCGTCGGCCAAGGCGCACCTACGATGGTCACGACGGCCAGCCATTTTCGTTACCCTTGAGCAAGCTTCCTATGACTAGCCATTCTCAGCCCCTTTCTGACACCGATAATTGGTTTGACGATGAAATTAATAGCCTTCTTAAGGATTTAGAAGAAGAGCAGGCAGAACCTCAAGGGGAAAACGACCTAGCAGAATTAGATAGTCTGTTTGCTGACCAGGATAACGAAGATCAGGATAACGCAGACGACTGGGACATGGAATCCGCCTTTGCCGAGGCCGAACGTCCCCAACGCATGACCCTCAATTTAGAAAATACCGACTCCGAGTTAGAAGCCCTCTTTGACAATAGCCCAGACCTCGAAGAAGCCGAACTGAATCCCTACGAAACCGCCAGTTGGTTTGATAATCCCGTCGAAACCATCGCCCCCAAAGCCCCCGATACTCAAATCCTCGATAACGGCGATCGCGACTTTGAAAAAACGGAGTGGACAAGTTGGCATGACCCCGCAGACCGTGCTGAAACCATGGTTAATGCCACCGAGTGGGAACACTGGCGAGATCCCGGCGATCGCGATGCCACCATGGTTAATGCCACCGAGTGGGCCCGTTGGCAAGCAGATGAACCATCTCCCTCCTCCGTTGAGCCAGCCGTCCCAGTGACAGATAGCGACTTTGATGATCTAGACAGTCTCTTTGACGAGGTGGAAAAACAAATCTCCTTTGGGACATTAGTCGGTGAAAAACGAGACTTGTCACAGCAGACCTCTATCCCCGAACTGACCTCTGAAGGGGTTCACTTAGCCGACACCCCAGTATTTTTGCCATCGGAACTGGACGACCTCAAGGAATTATTGGGCGTTGCCGAAGCCAGCGAAGAAATCCCTCGACCCTTTACCGGGCTAGGATTACCCACCCTCCCCAGGGAAGAAGCCCCCACCCCCAAAGCCCCTCAACCGGTGCAGGCCGCGATCGCCCCCCCATTCGGCGATAGCAATGTAACGTTGCTGTTCTATGAACCCCTCGAAAACCTAGAGGCTCTGTTGGAAATGCCCCCGACCGGGGCTACCCCCACCGTAGATTTTGCGGGCCTCGAAGCGTTTCTGGAACAGGGTTTCCAGGCCCCCTTACCGCAACCGATCGCCATCCCCGCTCCCCCCATTCCTTCGAGCCTTCCCACCGCCTTCACCAGTTTGCCCGAAACTGACGACGAATTTAAGGATTTAGAAGCTCTCCTGGAGCAAGCCGATCGCACCATGGGCGGGCCGCCAACCCTGGTAGCTGTCGGAGGCCAACGATTACCTTCCCGCAGTCGTACCCCGAAGGTGAAAACCTTTGAACAAACCATGCGGGTACCGGTCAAACAGTTGGATAACCTGAGCAATCTGATCGGGGAATTGGTCGTCAAACGTAATAGCCTAGAGCAGGATCAAGAACGTCTGCGGCAATTTTTAGATAACCTCCTCAACCAGACCCAGAGCCTGAGTGATGTGGGGGGACGGATGCAAGACCTTTATGAACGAACCCTATTAGAGGGAGCCTTATTAGCGAGTCGCAGTTCTACCCGTACCACCTCCGCCAAAACCACCTACAGTGGTGAAAAAAGTACTTTCTCCGGGATGGGAGAACAGCACCTGGACGCACTGGAAATGGATCGGTTTACGGGATTCCATTTGTTGTCCCAGGAAATGATCGAGTTAATTGTGCGAGTCCGGGAATCAGCTTCTGATATTCAGTATCTGGTAGATGAAACGGAGCAAGTTGCCCGCACCCTACGTCAGGTGACGACCCAATTACAGGAGGGCATGACCAAATCCCGGATGGTTCCCTTTGCCCAAACCGCCGATCGCCTCCCTCGGGCCATTCGCGAAGTTTCCATGAAATTGGATAAACAGGTGGCGTTAAATGTGGACGGTCGCGAGGTCTTAATTGACAAAATGATCCTGGAGCATCTCTATAATCCCATGACCCACCTGGTCAATAATGCGATTACCCATGGCATTGAATCGCCCCAGGAACGGAAGCGTAAAGGCAAACCCGCCGAAGGTCAACTGAGTATTCGTTCCTTCCTCCAGGGGAATCAAACGATTATTACGGTCTCCGATGACGGGGCCGGGATTGATGCCAATCGGGTGAAACAAAAGGCGATCGAAAAGGGGTTAATCTCCTCCTTTGATGCCAACAGTATGTCCGAGCAAGAAGTTTATGACCTGCTGTTCCATGCGGGCTTTAGTACCAAAGACAAGGCCGACGACTTCTCCGGACGGGGTGTGGGTCTGGACGTGGTGCGTACCAGTTTGCTGGAAATTCGTGGCTCGGTGCTGGTGGATTCCGTTCCAGGAGAAGGCACAACCTTTACCATTCGTTTACCCCTAACCCTGAGTATTTGTAAGGCCCTGGGTTGTATCAGCGATCGCGCCCGTATTGCCTTTCCCATGGATGGGGTCGAGGACACCAAAGAGTATTTATCGGGGGATTTAATTGCCCAGGAAGGAACCGAACAAAAAGCGATTCCCTGGAATAATCAAATTTTGCCCCTCTATCGTCTGAGCGATTTACTAGCCTTCCAACGTCAACTCAGTCGCGGTAATGTCTATGGCGGCAAACCAGAGGATGACAATATTTCCGTGATTATTTTGCGGGGCGGAACCAGTAATTTCCTCGCGGTTCAGGTGGATCAGATCACGGGGGAAGAGGAAATCGTGATTAAACAAATCGAAGGCCCCATTCCCAAACCCCCTGGGATTGCCGGGGCGACGGTACGCGGGGATGGCAGTATTATGCCCATTGGGGATGTTATCGAATTGATTGATATTGCCCAGGGTCGGATTCGTACCGATATGGGTGGGGGTCTATGGCGTAAGGCCCCGGCCACAAAGCCCGCCGATTTACAGATGGAGCCGGTGGTGCTCATTGTGGACGACTCGATCACGGTGCGCGAGTTACTGTCCCTCAGTTTCAGCAAATCCGGTTATCGGGTGGAACAGGCCCGCGATGGTCAAGAGGCTTGGGAAAAACTGCGATCGGGCTTACCCTGCGATTTGGTGTTCTGTGACATTGAAATGCCGCGCATGAACGGTTTAGAGTTACTTTCCCAACTGCAAAATGATGAGGAGTTATCCCAGATCCCGGTCGCTCTGCTAACCTCTCGTGGGGCCGATCGCCACCGTAAAGTCGCCGCCAAATTAGGAGCCAGTGGGTATTTCACCAAACCCTATACCGAAAAAGACATTTTAGACGCGGCCGCTCGCATGATCCAAGGGGAAGTGTTATTACCCGGCAGTGTGAAACAGCCCTCCTCCGTCCTATCTCGCTTTAAACAGGTCAAACAGACCCAACCGGGCATCACCCCACCGCCCCCGCCGGAAGAAGATCTACCCAAGATTTCTAGGGTCTTAATTATTGATGACTCGGTGATGGTGCGGGAAATGTTGTCCTTAACCTATCGCAAAGCCGGGTATCACACGGAAGCCGCCCGCGATGGTCAGGATGCCTGGGAAAAATTGCGATCAGGTTTACCCTGTGACCTGATTCTCTGTGATATTGAAATGCCGCGTATGAATGGCTTGGAACTGTTGGGGAAATTACAGGAAGATCCCAACCTCTCGAAAATTCCCATTGCCATGATCACCTCACGGGGAGCGCAAAAAATGCAACGGTTAGCCGCCGAGAAAGGAGCCAAAGGGTATTTTGTGAAACCCTACATTGAGGAAGCCCTATTGGAAGCCTCCCAACGGTTATTAGCGGGAGAAGTTCTCCTCGACGTAAATGCGTTAGTGGAAGACTAGCCCGGACCGGGTTCCTCGAAGTCAAATTCATCTTCTTCAAAGGCGACGTTACCCCGGCGTTTGCCTGGTTTGCCCTGGAAAAGGGGAATCAAGGCCCCCAGAATCAGCCCACTGCTAAAACAAAAGGCTAATAGGAGTCCGATCGCCAGGGGAATCGAGGTTAACCCGACAAACTGTAAGCTCACCGAGGTAATATTCTGGACAGCCAGCAGGGCGATCGCCCCGATCCAAAATGCCAGGATCAAGGTAGCCATCAAATTCGTCAATCGGCTCATCAGGGACTCGGTACCGTAAGCGGTTCGTTAGGATTCGGCAGTGCTAAATCGGGCATTTCCTCCATCGCCGGCACTAAAGGTGCAACAGTGGGGGCCGGAGCTGGGGGATTCAGTAACCGTTGCCAATCCTTAATTAATTCCCTGGCCGTACTGTAGGCCGCACTTTCTTTGGGAATGGCCCGCGCCAGACGAATGGCTTCCGGCAGTTGGGACGCACTGGCTTTTTCCTGGGCAATGGAAAGCAGTTGATAACTCCAGGTATTGATCACCTGGGTACGTTGACTACCGGCATCGGTGCTACTGGGCAGTTGACGCGCTAAACGGATGGCATTACTTAATCCTTCTGGGGTACGGCTTTCGGCTAAGGTGTTGGCCCGTTGGAGATCCCGTTGAGCTTGGATTTGCTGTTGCCAACGATTAATTTTTTGACGAGATTCACGGTATAAACTCCGTCCCGACCGAATTTGCGACGCGGTATTAATAGCACCTTGGTAATCTTGACTGCTGGCGAGGTTACTGGCCTGGTCGAGGAGGGGCTGATCCTCCTGGCGTTCCATCATCTCTTGCCATTCCCGCATTTGTTTTTTCGCTTCTCCGTACAGGGCCCGGTCATTGGTAATGGTGGCGGCTTGTTGAATGGCCTGTTCCAGGGCGGTCACGTTACCCCCGGCGGCAATTTCCTTGGCCTTACTGAGAACCGGCTTATCTTCATAGATTTGGACTTGTTTTGTCCAGGTGTTAATGTCCTGAAGGGCATCCCGATAGCGGGGATTTTCCTGGGGAATCATGCGAGCCTCCGCGATCGCCGTGTTTAAATCCACCAGGGTACCGGAGGAAGCTTTTTCCCTGGCTTTAGCTAATTGGGTGAGGGCCGCCTCTTCTTTTTGCCAACCGGCCATTAATTCCTGGGCCAGATTGTAATAGGGGCGAGTTTGATCCGTTATGCGTCCCAGGGTGGCGATCGCCGTTTGAATACCTTCGAGGGTGCCGGATTGAGCATCGCTCCCAGCATCCCCTAACAGTTGCCAATCATTGAGGTCTTCCGTCGGGAAAATTTCTTCGGGAATCCGGTCGGTGGTACTGGCCAGGGTCTGCCAATCTTTTTTCTCGATCAGAGATTGCACGTAGTCTTGAATTTTCTCTTTGGCTTGATCCACTAAGCCCTGGGATTCTTGATAGGCATAGCTGGTTTTGGGAATCTTCTTGGCTGACGCGATCGCCTTGAGCCAATTATCTACCCCACCCTGCCGGAGAATGCGATAGGCCGTATCTAACTTACTGCTTTCTTCCTGGGCTAACTGAATATTTTTCAGACTCTCATTGTATTT
>JAYKIP010000366.1:0-7615 GCA_035286205.1 Merismopediaceae cyanobacterium | reverse complement strand
GTTTTCCACGATTTGCCAAATGAGGTTAAGATTTTCTGGGGATAGGGTAGCTATTTTTTCGCTTAAGCGATTTTGTAGTTCTGTGTTGTTCATCATTGTTGATAAAATTTTTATCTTACTGTGTTTTCTCTGGACATAGATTGTTGATAAAGACAGGAATTTAAATAATTTAGTTTTTTGCACATTTGTTAGATTCACAAAATAATAAATACTTCTAGACTAAAACTCGGTGTCTATAATTGGATTATCGATCAATAAATAATTCTTTTTTCAAATTAATTTAACCTCCCAATCATCTACAGAAAATTCTGCTGTTTCAAGAGCTTTTAAGCAAAATTTACGAATATTATCAGAGGATAAATTTACTTCAATAAAAACACCATTTGCCAATCTTCTTGTATCTCTCAAATTCTGTTGATTTAATGAAATAAAGCGAGGAAATTGATCAATAATTTCTTTAAATTTATCAGGTTCTAAATCAGCAATAGTATTTAAGGTTGTTTCAAGAACATCCCGCCAGCTTTTTACAGGATACTCTTTCCCTAAAAAAATAAGTGTTTTTGGGGGAGTATTCTTTATTCTTGTGGCTTGAGAATCAATAGTGCTTTGTTTTCCAAAATAAGGCCAAACAGAGAGGGCAATCTCGGCCAGAGATGAAGAACGTTTTTCTATATCTGTTCTTCGCCAAGAATTGACATTTTTGAAGTATTTATTCAGTTCAACGTGACTATTTAAAAATTGTTTTTGCTTGGTTTCAAAATCACTATTTGAATTGCTTGAATTATATTCAACGGCTGTTAAAGTTAAATTACCCAAATTGTGAATTAAAAGTTCATAATCCAATAAAAAATCATCACCTAAATGAGATTTCCACCAATCATTTAGTGTTTGAGGCATAATATGTTCGATAGATAAAGAATCAAAAGACACTTTCTCTTTATGACCAAAAGATTCTTCAATAGATTCCAAAATTATTTTTGCTTTTTCTGTACGATTACTCCCATAAAGTTTTACATTCATTAAACCATCTTTAAATTTGTCATCTTTAGGATAATTTTGTGACTGAAGAATTGAAATCAATTCCTCTAAAAAACCATTTGAAGTCAACATAGCATTTGTTCCTACTCTTGAACACAAAGAAGAAAATAGTCTATTTAGACCCTGGGTTTGAATATTACAAGCAAAACGGCGAATAATGAAATTTTCTATTACTTTTAATACTTCAATAAAAACTTCCCTAGTAATTCTCTTTGATGTCCATTCAAAGTAGCAAATCATTAAAAACGGATAAGTTATTGCAATATCTAAACGATTGATTCGATGCAAATATTTACGAATAATAGAATCTTTTTCTAAGTCAGGATTTAACAGTTTTTCGTAAAACTCTGCAAACTGACAAACATCTTTTAAAGATTCTAAAACATCTTTTTGAAGAATTTCTTCTTTGATTTCAAAATATACATCGTTTTGCTTAACAACAGTTCCTCTTTTCGTAAGATAATGGCGCATAAATTCAGTGATATTATCCCCAAGCTTTTCTTGCATAGGAAGCCAATATTTTTTATAAATTAAATCTTGATCATTGACATCAATCCTCATAAAAAAGTAGTTGCGAATTAAATCTGCTTGCGTTAAGCTCTTTCCTTTAAAGTTTAAACTTTCAAAAACGAGATGAGGATCATCATCGGCACTTAGAACAACACTAACAATAGATAGTTGATTACAAATAATTTGTTTAATTTTTCTTACATTTACTTGATTTTTATAAATTTGTTTTTTAAAAAAGCGATAACATTCGGAAATTTCACGAATGTCAGAGAATGATTCTTGATTAATTATTTTTTGAAATGCGGGTCGATCTTCTTGGGTCGGTAGAAGTTTGTAATAATTTAATCCATTTTCAAATTTATTAACAAGCATTTTGTATTCTATTTCTTCTGCTAACAAAGAATCATTGAGTTCTTTTGCATGGTCTCTTAATGCACAAAAAATAATAAATATTGTCGTTAACCTTTGTTGCCCATCAATCAACAGAAACTTAGTAACACCTTGAGGGGATAAGGTTTCGGGAATTGTTACCATTGATCCCATAAAATGAGGACGCGGGCTTTCTGTTTCATATAAGCTCCAAAGATCGTCCCACAGAACTTGCCAGTGTTTTTTTTCCCAGATATACCTACGCTGAAATAAAGGGACAACATACTGTTTTGTTCCTTCTATAATATCCTGTATTTCAGTTTTGTTTGCTTGCATTTTCTTGATAAAAACTAAGTAGATAAGTAGGTAACGAAAAAAACTCAGTAACTCAGGCGATCGCCTGTTAAACACTAGGAAAAAAGCCAAACTTAATCACCGCACTAATCACCACCGTAAAAATGATCCCAATCAATGCCCATATCTGAGCGCGTTGACTCCCTCTAAGCTCTTTTACATCCTCCTTGACCGTTGTTAAATCAGCCTTAACTGTTGCCATATCAACCTTTAGAGCAGTCAGATCACTCTCAACTTTGTCTAACTTTTGCTCCACCCGATCAAAACGCTGGTCTAGTTTGTTGAGAACATCTCTTAAATCCGTCTCAATCATCATCGGCATCGTTTTCCTTCCCGGCAAAGACTCCCTTTATATTAGCTCAATATTTCCCCCGATCGCACCAATACCAATCAAGGTCAGCCCTCCCCGGTAACCTGATCGCTGGTGTTAACTATTGTTACAAACTCAGAGATTGACCACTCAGGCCCAAAAGGCGATCGCCAAATACCCAGGGAAAAATTAAGATGGAAATAGTAACCCCCCTAAACTCTCTATGCGCGATCATCCTAGCCTTGTTCTCTACGATACGACCCTCCGAGATGGGGCGCAACGGGAAGGCATTTCCCTCTCCCTCGAAGATAAATTGAAAATTGCCCGCAAATTAGACCAACTCGGTATTCCCTTTATTGAAGGGGGTTGGCCCGGCGCGAATCCCAAAGATATGCAATTTTTTTGGCGATTACAGGAAGAACCGCTATCCCAGGCGGAAGTCGTAGCCTTTTGTTCTACCCGTCGCCCCCAACAAGTCGTGGCCGAAGACCGCATGATCCAGTCTCTCCTTTCGGCCGGTACCCGATGGGTCACCATTTTTGGCAAATCCTGGGATCTGCACGTCACCGAAGGCTTAAAAACTACCCTAGAGGAAAACCTAGCCATGATCCGCGACACGATCGCCTATTTGCGGGCGGCAGGCAGAAGGGTCATTTATGATGCCGAACACTGGTTTGACGGTTATCAACAGAATCCCAGTTATGCCCTCGAAACCCTACAAGTAGCCCAGGCCGCCGGGGCAGAATGGATCGTTTTTTGTGATACCAATGGCGGTACACTTCCCCAGGAGATTCAACGCATTATCCAACAGGTCATTCCCCCCCTCCGGCAATCCAACCCGACCCTACAATTTGGCATCCATGCCCATAATGACAGTGGTACAGCCGTTGCCAACTCCCTAACCGCCGTTTTGGAAGGGGTGAATATGGTACAAGGAACAATCAACGGCTATGGAGAACGCTGTGGCAATGCTAATTTATGTACCTTAATTCCTAACTTACAACTTAAACTCGATTACGACTGTATTCAACCGGAGCAATTAACCCAGTTAACCGCCACCAGTCGCCTAATTAGTGAAATTGTCAATCTCGCCCCCGATGACCATGCTCCCTTTATCGGGCGATCGGCCTTTGCCCATAAGGGGGGAATCCATGTCTCTGCCGTGCAACGCAATCCCTTAACCTATGAACATATTGATCCGCAAGCGGTGGGTAATGAACGTCGTATTGTCGTCTCAGAGCAAGCCGGTTTAAGTAATATTTTATCCAAGGCAAAATTGTATAATATCGAGCTAGAAAAAAATAACCCGGCCTGTCGGCAAATTCTCGAAAATTTAAAACAATTAGAGCAGGAAGGTTATCAATTTGAAGCGGCAGAAGCCAGTTTTGAATTATTAATGCGCCAGGCTTTAGGCACTCGTCCCCAGTTATTTTCCGTCCAGGGTTTTCAAGTCCATTGTGATTTATTGCAACAGCCCTTGGCTTCCTATAGTAATGCCCTGGCAACCATTAAATTAAAAGTCAATGGTCAGGAAATTTTAGAAGTAGCAGAAGGGAATGGCCCCGTCTCTGCCCTAGATAATGCCCTCCGCAAAGCTCTCCTGCGTTTCTATCCCCAAATTGCTGATTTTTACTTAACCGATTATAAGGTGAGGATTTTGGATAGTAATGCTGGCACAGGCGCAAAAACTCGTGTATTGGTTGAATCCAGTAATGGTCAAACTCGTTGGACGACGGTGGGGGTATCCGGCAATATTTTGGAGGCTTCCTATCAGGCAGTGGTGGAAGGGATTGAATACGGTTTGCGGCTGTTAACCTGTTCGGTGAGCCATGCCCCCCAATTCGCATCACGGCAATAGCGGCGCGGATAGGCGTTCCTGGGAGGTGGCCAAGCGGTTCAAAATCTGTTGGAGGACGAAGGCTGTCCAATCAATATCGGCAGGGGTGGTTTCCCGGCCTAGGGTCAAACGGATTCCCCCTACAGCACTTTGGGCATCGTACCCCAGGGCCAGTAATACGGAACTAGGATGGAGTTTGCCACTGTTACAGGCCGCCCCGGCACTGATGCCAATACCGGCGAGGTTTAATTCGCGGACGAGGGTTTTGCCCGTGACCTGGGGGCCTACATTTTGCAAGACAAAACTGACATGGTGCGGTAACCGGTAAAGGCGATCGCCGGTGGGTTTGAGGTAGGGACAATCGGCCAGCAGATCAAATAAGCGATCCCGGAGGGCGATTAACCGTTGACTTTCGCTTTTCAGTTCCCGTTGGGCCAATTCTGCCGCTAATCCCAGGGCCGCGATCGCCGGGAGAGCCTGGGTTCCCGACCGTAACCGTTGCTCCTGACCACCGCCATCTAAGCGAGGAATTAACGCAATTCCTTCCCGGACGTATAAAGCCCCGGCCCCCTGAATACCATAGATTTTATGACCCGACAGAGAAAGCAAATCTACGGGTAAACGTTGCACATCCAACGGCAAACGACCGGCGACCTGCACCGCATCGGTATGGAAGGGAATCCCGTAGGAGCGAGCAATATTGCCTAATTCTTCAATGGGTTGGAGCGTACCGACTTCACTTTGACCGTAAATAATGGAAATTAAGACCGTATTGGGTTGGATCGCCAACTTGAGATCCCAGGGATTGACTCGCCCCTGGGCATTCACCGGTAAACGGGTCACTTGCCAACCTTCTGCTTCCAAGCGCCGGGCCGGTTCACTAATGGCCGAATGTTCAACGCTGGAAATAATTAAATGTTGCGGTTGAGCATACTGTTGGGCAATGCCAAATATCGCTAAATTATCGGCTTCGGTTCCCCCAGCGGTAAAAATGAGGCGATCGGGCTGGGGAGCATTCAAGAGTTGGGCCACTTGTAACCGTGCCGTTTCTAAGACCAGGGCGGCCCGTTGACCCCAATCGTGGAGACTAGAGGGATTCCCCCAATAGCTTGTCAGCGTCTCCTGGACGATCTGTCGGACTTCAGGACGGGGAGGAGTTGTCGCGCTATAATCCAGATAAATTTGCATGGGTACCCCGCTCCCTTAGACTTCGGCTAATGGTTGTAGGTATCTAATATAACAAAATCTTTCCCCAGTTCGGTTAAGCCTAAGTCCCGCCAGGCTTGCAGACGTTGTAATCTTCGTGGGATACCACCGCTTCGGGGGTCAAAAAAGAGCCTTGGTCACGGCAAAGAAGACGATAATTGCGGGTAACGGGAATACTAATCACAAAGCGGTCATGGCGCAGTCGTTTCCCATGAAAATCGCGGTAATCTTGCTGATTGGCTAACCCGTGCAGAATTTGCCGCGCTTTAATCACCACATTTCTGGGGAGATCGCGCAGGTCAATGGGGTCTTGTCGAAAGGTTGCTTGCCAATCTTCTTTCGCCTGTTTACGTTGTTCTTGTTCAGCTTGAACTTGGGCGCAGGCATGACAGATTTGTCCGTAACCTTTATGACCGCAGGGAAAGGTCTTTTTTCGTCTAGACATGGTGCTAAAACGACTGCTTTATTCCAGCATAGCGGTTTCTGGGAATGTTAGAAAAGGGGAGCAATCTTTGCAATATTTCGCAATATTCCCCCTTTTTCTAGGCATTTATACCAGTTTTAAATTGGGATATTCGGCCATAATGTCGTCACGGGTGAGGGTATCGCCATCGGCTTGGGGTGTCCACAGCACTTCAATGGCCAGCAGGCGATCGCTACCTAAACCGCCTACTGTTTGCAGGGATTGCCGGAGATCACTGGATTCATTAATGGTAGGTAAGGTCAATTTCCCCAGAGCCGCGACAACTAAGGTTACGAGAATGTAATCCCCCCCGGAGTCGGTGGTGAGGGTCGCCAGATCGCCGGAAGAATTTAAGGCTTGGGGAGCCTGGGCTTGCCGCAGTTGATTATTGACATTGCTGAGGGTTTCGGCAGTGAATTTACTCCGTTCCGCGAGGGCGAATTGATTAAACTGACCTTCGGCGAGGGAAAGGGGCGCGACTTGGGTTTCTGTGGCTCCATAGACCCAATATTCGGGATGGCGGAGCAGGGCCAAAGTGGCTTCCTGTAGGACTAAAGCTCTACCTGCCGGGGTACCGGTATCGGCGGACAGTCCCAATTCATCCAGTTCTTTTTTCAGATCGCGGGCGGTGGCTAATAATCCCACTTGAATTTTGGCAACCCCGACGGGAGGGTTATCCGCTTCCATTTCGTTGTTTTCTCCCCCAGCCCCGGCATTCCGCACGGCACTAATAATAAAATTGGCGATCGCCAGCACAATCAAGATGCTAAACAAGCTCCCAAAGCCACCGAAACCAAAGAAGAAGGGAAAAATAAACGGAAATCCCATACCGCCGCCCCGATAACCGCCGGAATATCCTCCTCCCCCCCGACTCGGTGTGTTATAACTCCGACTGGGAGCGCGAAAGGAGCCGCCACCAATGCGTCCACCACTGCGGGCCGCTAGGGCAGATTGACTATGACTCAGCACCAGGGTGGCAATCAGACTTAGAATCAGCAGGGGTTTCAGGACAATTTTAATCATTGGACGTAGGGATTGAAACCGGGGAAACATAAACTTGAACATAAAGGTTAAAAAGGGGGATGTTAAAGGGGTTATTCGTTTTCCTTCGTTAGCCGCCTCCCACAATGGTAACAATTTCTAGGCGATCGCCGTTTTGCAGTTCGGTGGTTTCCCAATACTGACGATGGAGAATTTCTCCGTTATATTCCACCGCAATTAAGCGCGGATTGAGGCCAATTTGGGTTAAAAAGTCGGGAAGACGGGTTTGGCTCGGACAAGGGTGGCGATCGCCATTCACCTGAAGTTCAATAGACATGAGGACAACGCCATCGAGTGACAAAGAAATCGCATGGCTAATCTCTAGCATATCTTCTAAACTTGAACCATTGCGACCGATTCCCCCCGCTTTATCCGGTAAATGTGATGAATGCTCCCCGTCAAGTTTGGCCCCTTGCTCCTTTAATTCAAGTGACCCTAGCCAGTCTTTATCTCGCTCTGACTTTGCCGTTACCGTTTTTAGCCGTCC
>JAYKIP010000365.1:0-3737 GCA_035286205.1 Merismopediaceae cyanobacterium | reverse complement strand
ACATTTTGGCGACGGGTTCCTGGGTCAAAGAATTATTACCGCTACCGATCCAACCCATTAAGGGACAAATGTTAGCCCTACGAATGCCGGGGGAGCCTTATCAACCATTACCATTACAACGGGTTTTGTTTGGCCCCAGTACCTATCTTGTCCCTCGCCGTGATGGCCGGTTAATTGTAGGTGCTACCGTCGAAAAAGTAGATTGGTCGCCTCACAATACCTCCCAGGGCATTCAGACCCTACTCTCCAGAGCCATCAAACTCTTTCCCGCCTTAGCGGATTGGGCGATCGAAGATTTTTGGTGGGGTTTTCGCCCCGGAACTCCCGATGAATGGCCCCTTTTGGGGAAAGGAAACTGGGATAATTTAATTTTGGCCACCGGTCATTATCGGAATGGTATTTTATTAGCTCCCATTACGGCCCAACTGATTGCCGATTTAGTAACCACCCAACGGCCCGATCCTCTACTATCCGCCTTTAGTCCCCAACGTTTTGCGTCTAAACCTCCACTGACTTTGCCCGGTAAAACCATGACCCTTTTAAATGCTGCCCCTTTAGCTCCCACCTCAACGGAAGATTTACTTTCGATCGCCGGTCGTTCTTTTACTTCACGGTTAATGACCGGCACTGGTAAATATCCCAGTATTGAAGCCATGCAGCAGAGCGTTGAACAAAGCGGTTGTCAAATTGTGACGGTGGCGGTGCGTCGTGTGCAAACCAAAGCTCCTGGTCACGAAGGGTTAGCGGAAGCCCTGGACTGGTCAAAAATCTGGATGTTGCCAAATACGGCGGGTTGTCAAACGGCAGAGGAAGCGATTCGGGTTGCCCGTTTAGGTCGAGAAATGGCCAAGTTATTGGGACAAGAGGACAATAATTTTATTAAGTTAGAGGTAATTCCCGATAGTAAGTATCTTTTACCTGATCCGATTGGCACTTTAGAAGCGGCAGAACAATTAGTTAAGGAAGGGTTTGCGGTTCTTCCCTACATTAATGCCGATCCGTTATTAGCGAAACGCTTAGAGGAGGTCGGGTGTGCGACGGTTATGCCGTTGGGTTCTTCCATTGGTTCAGGGCAAGGGATTCGCAATGCGGCCAACATTAGCATCATTATTGAAGAGGCCAATATTCCTGTTGTGGTAGATGCGGGCATTGGTACTCCCAGTGAAGCGGTCCAGGCTATGGAAATGGGAGCAGATGCAGTGTTAATTAATTCGGCGATCGCCCTAGCGGCAGACCCGGTTAGTATGGCCAAGGCCATGGGCATGGCAACAGTGGCGGGACGTTTAGCCTATTTGTCGGGAAGAATGCCGATTAAAGCCTATGCCAGTGCCAGTTCCCCATTAACCGGCTTGATTGTTTAAAATTGTTAGAATTATTTAATTGTTTACGACAAAGTTAAAAGTATGAATCATCAATATTTCAACGTCATTATTGAAAAAGATGCTGATGGCTATTTGGTTGCTTCTGTTTCCGCGCTTAAAGGGTGTCATACTCAAGCAAAAAGTTATGATCAGTTAATGATTCGTATTCAAGAGGCGATCGCTCTGTGTTTAGAAATGGAAGTAATTAAAGACTATGCTAGTGACATTTCACCATTAATAGGGATGATTTAATAAGTCAATATTTTTTAATTCAACTCTTTGGAGAAAACAAAATGGTCGCTCAACTAACAACAATTAATTACCCTGAAAGTGATGGTAAACCGATGGCTGATAATACCAAACAATTCCACTGGATTACGGTCATTAAACAAAATTTAGACTGGCTTTTTGCTCAAGACCCCCAAGTTTTTATTGCCGGAGATTTGTTTTGGTATCCCGTAGAAGGTTGTCCAGATATTGTCACGGCTCCCGATATTTTAGTTGTATTTGGCCGACCGAAAGGCGATCGCGGTTCCTATAAACAATGGGGAGAAAATAATATCGCTCCTCAAGTTGTGTTTGAGATTTTATCGCCATCTAATAGCAAAACAGAAATGGAGAAAAAGCTGATTTTTTATGATCATTACGGTGTAGAAGAATATTATATTTATGATCCAGACCGCGATCATCTGGAAGGTTGGTTAAGATCGGAAAAAGGTATTTTAAACAATATTCCCGTGATGCAAAATTGGGTTAGTCCTCGTTTAGGAATGCGTTTTGAACAATCAGGGGAAATTTTAACACTTTATCGTCCTAACGGTGAGCCGTTTCATTCCTTTAATGAGGTCAATATTTTATTAATGGAAGAACAACAACGGGTTGCAATGGAACGGCAACGGGCTGAATCGGAACGTCAACAGGCGAAAATTGAACGACAACGGGCTGAATCGGAACGTCAACGGGCTGAATCGGAAAAAGAAAGAGCCGATCGCCTAGAGGCTTTATTAAGTCAATACCGTAATCAGTTTGGGGATTTGGAATTTCCTGATTGAAACCGCGTCGCTTTATTCACAGATAAAATAGGAATTTAAAATATGCCTTTAAGTTGGAATGAAATTAAAAGTCGGGCGATCGCCCTAGCGGCAGACCCGGTCAGTATGGCCAAGGCGATGGGGATGGCAACAGTCGCGGGACGTTTGGCTTATTTATCGGGAAGAATGCCAATTAAAGCCTATGCGAGTGCCAGTTCTCCATTAACAGGCATTATTGAGTAAGTGGTTATTCAATAGATATTGTAAATCAATAATTGGTTAAAATAACAAGCTATGCTGAAAGAACTTCATTTACAAGGAATTGGCCCTACTTCTCAAATTGATCTGGAGTGTAATTCAAGACTTAATATATTGACGGGTGATAATGGATTAGGAAAAACCCTCTTGCTGAATATTATTTGGTGGTCTATTACCAAAAAATGGCCAGAAAATCCGGCCATTCCTCAAAGCAAAAATGCCAGGATCTGTTATCAATTTCTTACTCCTAAAACAAATAAAATTGAAAGTATTGAAACTGAATATGACCCCTCTAGTCTTTCATGGAAATCAATTCCGTTAAAATCTATTTTTTCAATTAGAAAAACTTTAGCTATTTATGTCCAAGTTGATGGAAGTTTCTCATTATTTATACCAGGCAATAAAAATAGTAACAGTAGATATATTAACTTATCTTCAGCACAAGTTTGGGATGGCTCAAGAACCACAAAAAAAATTTTAATTTCTGGTCTTATTAGCGATTTAATTAAATGGCAAAATCAACCTGACAAATCTAATTTTTTACTGCTTTCTCAAATTCTTGAAAAGCTTTCTGTTGCTGATGAAAGTATTAAAATTGGAGAGCCAACTAGAGTATCCTTAGATGACGTTCGGGATATTCCGACAATTCAATTACCCTATGAAACTGTTCCTATAACTCATGCTTCAGCAGGAATTAAACGAATTCTTAGTCTTGCCTATATTTTAGTTTGGGTACAATCCGAAAATGATGCTATATCTAAACTACTTCTTCAAGAACCAACTAAACAGATTATTTTTTTAATGGATGAAACTGAAGCCCATTTACATCCTCGTTGGCAACGCTCAATCCTACCTGCTATTTTGACCGTGTTAAAAGACTTAAAACCCATCATTGATGTTCAGGTCTTTATTACTACCCATTCCCCTCTAGTTTTGGCTTCCATTGAACCTCTGTTTGAAGAAGAAGAAGATAAATTATTTTTATTTGAACTTAATAATAATCAAGTAACTTTAGATGAAATTCCCTGGGCAAAACAAGGTGATGTCATTGGTTGGTTAACTTCAGAAATTTTTGGACTCAAACAAG
>JAYKIP010000364.1:0-3440 GCA_035286205.1 Merismopediaceae cyanobacterium | reverse complement strand
CAACTAGACCAGGTTTCCGAGCAATTAAAACAGGCCAAAGCCCAAAATCAGACCGATCAAATCAAGACCCTTACTCAAAAATTTGAAACCCTACAAGCCGAAGCCGGTCAATTAGTCAAACGCAATGAATTTGGCAAAATTGTGCAGGAATCCGGGGGCGTAGGACTCAATGCCGCTACCTCCGCCGACGCTACGGTTTATTTCTACAGTTTTCCCTCCAATAAATTAGAATTGTGGATGTCCCTGGAGTCGGAACGCTTTTTAAAACCGGTCTTCCGCGAATTTTACAAAGAGCAACAGGTTATCCTCGAAGAACGGCGGATGCGTACCGAAAACAGTCCCATCGGGCAAATGGTGGAAGCCTTTTTAGATCAAGCCTTTACTAAGCATCCCTATCGTCGCCCCGTTATTGGCTATGACCAGGACATTCGCAACCTCACCCGCCAAGATATTGAGGATTTTTTCCAGACCTACTACGGCCCCAACAATTTGACGGTGGCGATCGTCGGCAATGTGAACCCAGAGGAAGTCAAACGCTTGGCCGAAACCTACTTTGGTCGTTTTCCGCAAAAGCCCAAACCGCCCGCCTTAACAGTGGTTGAACCGTCCCAAACCGCCCCCAAATCCGTCACCCTGACCCTACCCTCTCAACCCTGGTACTTAGAAGGCTATCACCGCCCCGCCTTAAATGATCCCGATAATGCTGTCTATGAGGTCATGGCTACCATTATGAGCAGTGGTCGCACCTCCCGTTTATATCAGTCTCTGGTCGAAGAACAGCAGGTGGCCCTCATTGCCCAGGGAGATAACGGTTTTCCGGGGGATAAATATCCGAACGTGATGCTTTTCTATGCCCAAACCGCGCCCAATGCCACCGTTGAACAAGTTGCCCAATCTTTACAAGCGGAAGTTAACCGTTTAAAAACGGAACCGGTTTCTGACCAGGAGTTGGAACGGGCCAAAAATCTCCTGCAAGCTTCCCTGCTCCGTTCCCTCGACTCTAACCAAGGTATGGCCCGACTCTTAGCCGAATATCAAGTCAAAACCGGCGACTGGCGTAATCTGTTTCAACAACTCGCGGCGATCGCGGCCGTCACCCCAGCCGACATTCAACGAGTCGCGCAAAAAACCTTTACCGAAGAGAACCGCACCACCGGACGTATCTTGCCCCAGGATGCCCCCTAAACCGGCTTGTCAGACTACAATAAGAAAGTATTTCTGTCCAGCGAGGAAACACCATGGCTTCCCATCGGGAAAAAGACCAATTTCTCTACCCCCGTAGTAGCTATTACGGCAAGTTCACGCCTGAAAACCTCGTGTTTAACGCTAATTTACAGGAATTTGCGCAAAAGGTGAGTTACATTTGCAATTTAGAAACCGGGGGAAAAATTGATCAAATGGCCGCCTATGAACAAATTAAAATTCTCTGGAAACAACTTAAGGCTAGTAGAAAACAACTTAAAACCCATAAACCTAACCCGGATCATCCTGCCGATGAGGAAGATAATTCAGACGGTGGGAATTAAAACGCGGGAATTCATGATTGATGGTCACAAAAACTCGCCCCAAACTTTAATTAATATATTTTATTAATTGATATTGAAGAATATCTATGTCCCTTGAACCTTTACCCCCGAATTTAGCCAAAATTGTCGAACGGTTTCAGCGTCACAGTGATCCCAAAAAACGCTACGAACAGTTACTCTGGTACGCCAAAAAATTAGAAGCCATGCCCGAAACCGGGAAGACCCCGGAAAACAAGGTAGAAGGTTGCGTTTCCCAGGTTTACATTACCGCCGACCTAACGGATGGCAAAGTCTGGTATCAAGGGGATTCCGATGCTCAATTAGTGAAGGGTTTAGTGGCCCTGCTCATCCAAGGCTTAAACGGTTTACCCCCCGAAGAGATTATTCAACTCACTCCTAGTTTTATTGAAGCAACAGGATTACAGGTGAGTTTAACGCCTTCCCGGGCCAATGGTTTTTATAATATTTTTCAGTTAATGAAGAAAAAAGCCCTAGCCTTGCAATTAGCCCAGAATGAGGACAGCCCTCTATCGCCAACACCAAAAACATGAACTTTTTTAAAAACCTAACGCTCTTTCATCGCTCTTTAATTTGAGGTCCGGCATTCTGATTGGGTTCTCACACCTGAACCCCCTCGTCCCCATTCCCAGGATTCCTAACGGGCCTAACACCTCAAAGGGTTAGTCTAACTCACCGATCATTGACAAACTTTGCTAAGATAAGCTAGGGCAGTTCTGACTGTCCCCGTTGTCGTTTGCTAATTTCATCGCTGAGGAGGTAATCCCCCGTTTGGCTAAACAAGACCTAATTGAAATGGAAGGAACCGTCACGGAATCCTTACCCAATGCCATGTTTAGGGTTGACCTAGATAATGGTTTTAACGTATTGGCCCACATTTCGGGCAAAATCCGCCGTAACTATATCAAAATTTTACCGGGCGATCGCGTCAAAGTGGAACTCACCCCCTATGACCTCACCAAAGGACGGATCACCTACCGTCTCAAAAACAAAAAATAAGCGTTAACCCCGGTTCGCACCGGAGACCGAGGCCGCCCCACTTTAAGAAAAAAATTTAAAAGGTACTGACATTGTGCTGACCTATTGCTATAATAAAGAGCTTGCAGTGTTTTGCCAAAATCTCAAATCGGCATGAAAGTTAGAGCGTCAGTCAAAAAAATGTGTGAAAAGTGTCGCGTCATCCGACGACGGGGCCGTGTGATGGTTATTTGTTCTAACCCCAAACATAAGCAACGTCAAGGTTAGAGCCTGAGTCTTCACCCTCATGCAAATTCAATTCTCAACCCAAATTACCGATAAGTAACATTTAAGGGAGTTAACAACGTGGCGAGGATAGCTGGTGTTGACCTGCCCAGGGATAAGCGCGTCGAAATCGCCTTGACCTATCTCTACGGCATTGGTTTATCACGATCTCAAAAAATCCTAGCGGAAACAGGAGTCAATCCTGATACCAGAGTCAAAGACCTCAGCGATGAGGATGCCGCCGCTCTGCGGGCCTATATTGATACCAACTATGAAATTGAAGGGGATTTGCGCCGTTGGGAAGCAATGAACATCAAACGGTTGGCCGATATTGGTACCTACCGGGGTCGTCGTCATCGGATGGGATTACCCGTGCGTGGCCAAAGAACTCGCACCAACGCTCGCACCCGTCGGGGTCGTCGAGTCACGGTAGCCGGTAAGAAAAAAGCCCCCGCTAAGAAATAACGACTTTTTATTCACCCCTCTTGAACCTATTGCATTTACCAGAGAGTTCAATCTAAAGCTATGGCGCGACCAACCAAAAAAAGCGGCCCCAAGAAACAGAAAAAAAATGTTCCTAGCGGTGTCGCTCACATTCAATCTACCTTCAATAACACGATTGTAACCATCTCCGATACACGAGGAGATGTCATT
>JAYKIP010000363.1:0-2689 GCA_035286205.1 Merismopediaceae cyanobacterium | reverse complement strand
TGTTTTGCCTCTCGTAAAGCCCGTCAGGATTACCATTTCCGAATTACCTTTTCTTTTATTCAGGAGTTTGAGGCTTTTACATGAATGTACCTGTTAGTGTATTGAAAAATGTGTCCGTCAGTCAGGGGACTTGCCCCTAGAAAGTATTTCAAAAAACTACAGTGCCAAAAATGGACGTGCTTTAACCCCTAATTCGGACTTAATCGGGTCGGAGAATGCGATACATAAAGGTCTGGGGATCGAGGTCATCTAAAATCGCGGCGATCGCCGTACTGGCCCCCAGGGGCCCCCAACTGCAACCATTGGCCAAATAGACCTTGGCCGCCTGTCCCACCCGATAGGCACTATAACCGGCAATCCCCGCCTGCAAAAAAGCGGCACTGGCATAGGAGGTAAAACTCCCCGCACTCTCCCAAAAATAGCCGGTTTTATTGAAACCCAGGAGCAAACTACTGCCTAATTCACTAAGTAATAATCCCCCGGTACCGATGACAATTTGTTGCCACAGTTTGCCCGCTTCAAAACTGGTAATCGGTAGCCCATAAAGACGCGCTAGGGCGCGAATTAAAAAGAGATCGGCAATGATTCCTCCGGCAATATCCAATAAACCGATGGGATTCATTGCAACAGCCAGGGCCTTATACTGGGCATATTTCCAGATAATTTGTTCCGCTTCCACTTGACGGATATTCACGGTTTTTTCGGCGATCGCCTCTTCGGCCTTTTGCGTTTGGATTAAAGCATTTAAGGCCAATAACGAACGACCTTCTTGATTGAGAATATCGAGAATCTTTTGACGTAGATTATCAATTTGGGGCGGTGGGGTTTCCCAGGTTTCTTCCGCCGGGCGATTACCATATTCTAAACGCACGGGAATAGAGGGCGGTTCTGCCGAAACACCAATAATCTCATCCGCCGAGAAAATCGGTAATTGTTGATAATTTTTCCCTAAATCCTGTAACTGTTGAAAAATGCTGTCTCGGTCTTGGTCGGGATATAAATCTATTTTATTAAAGACTAACAATAACGGTTTACGACTCTTTTTCAGATCACAGAGGGCATCAAATTCAGTGCGGGTAATATCCCCGGCAATAATAAACAAAATTAAATCCGCTTGATAGGCGACCTCCTGGGCCATTTGTGTCCGGGCTTCCCCCGCAATTTCATCTAAACCAGGGGTATCAATTAACTCGATTTGTACCTTATCTCCCGATGTCCAACGAATGGATTGGGGCCATTGGGTTACGCCATGGAGGGGGCCAGTCGTTAACACTTTTTGGCCAACCAGGGCATTAATCACCGCCGATTTTCCCCGGCTAACTAACCCAAAAGTCGCAATCCGAATCACTGGCTCTTCAATTTTCCCTAGGGCCGCCTTCAAGGCTTGAATCTCACTGCGAACGGCATTTTGTAGTTCTGTATTAGGAGGATAATTCCAATGTCGTCGTTTACTGGCAAACCAATTTAAAGCCTGTTGAATGCTGTTATGGGCCAGTTGGAGATGATGAGCCTGACGGGAAGAGACGGTCATAGAAAAGTCAAAGGGGTTATTCTATCCCATAGCTTAACAATGGGCATAATATATTATGGCTTTTTCCTGTTCTTTGAATTTTTGCAAAATGAAAGCGATCGCCTTTTTTGCTCCCGGTAGTCCCCAGGTCTTAACCCTAGAAGAATTTCCCCAACCCACGATCCAAACCCCCACCCAGGTGTTAATCCGTTTACAGGCGGCGGGTGTGAATCCCATTGATACTAAGTTACGGCAACGGGGAACCTTTTATCCCCAGGCTCTGCCCGCCATTTTAGGGTGTGATGGGGCCGGTATGGTGGAGGCGATTGGGTCGGAGGTGACGGCGTTTCGTCCGGGTGATGCGGTGTATTTTTGCGCGGGGGGCTTAGGCCAAACCGGCACGGGCAACTACGCAGAATATGCGGTGGTGGAGGAAATTTCCCTGGCTCCCAAACCCCAAACCCTTTCCTTTGCGGAAGCCGCGGCCGTTCCCTTAGCTCTCATTACCGCCTGGGAAGCTCTCTACGATCGCGGACGCTTAACCGAGGGACAAACGGTCTTAATTCAGGGAGGAGCCGGGGGAGTCGGCCATTTTGCGGTGCAGTTAGCCAAATTACGCGGGGCCAGGGTTTTAACGACAGTGGGGACACCGGACAAGGCTCGTTTAGTGCGTCAACTGGGAGCCGATGAACCGATTTTGTATCAGCAGACGGATTTTGTGGCCGCTGTGTTAGGGTTAACGGCAGGGCAAGGGGTGGATCTGGCCTTTGATACGGTGGGAGGACAAACCTTTTTTGACACGATGCCGGCGGTGAAAATTTATGGCGATTTGGTCACGATTTTGGAACCCAATCCTTCCTTGGGCAGTTTAAAAGTGGCCCGCGATCGCAATTTACGAATCAGTTTGGAATTAATGTTAACGCCCCACTTAAAGGGATTAAGGACGAGTTTGCACCATCAAGCGACAATGCTCCGCACGGCGGCCCAATGGTTTGATCAACAAAAATTACGGGTACATTTAAGCCAAACCTTTCCCTTGGCAGAAGCGGCGGCGGCCCATCAAGCCCTAGAAACGGGTCACACAACGGGAAAAATGGTGTTATTAACCGCTTAACGAGGGTTCAAAACCCATGGAATCTCACTGGCTAGACCTGGAGAATTATTGCTGGCATTACGGGA
>JAYKIP010000362.1:0-5824 GCA_035286205.1 Merismopediaceae cyanobacterium | reverse complement strand
CATTGGAAAATAGAAAATCAGTTGCACTGGGTAAAAGACGTAATCTTTAACGAAGATACTTTACCCTTAACTGACTTTCAGGCTGTTAGTAACTTGTCAATTCTCCAAACTATAGGTCTAAATCTTTTCAGAGGCTTAGGCTTTTTATCAATTACACAGGGGCAAAGATGGCTTGACAACAGGTGGTTCAGGCTTTGCGATTTGTTAGAATGAATCAGCCCTACTTTTTAAGGGGGACTTGTCCCTGAAACGTATTTCAAAAAACTACAGTTCCCCAAATGGACGTGGTTTAGTCAGTTAGGGCAAAGAATCTTATCAACTGTTTTCTGTGATGGCAATTTTTTGGATTTTTGGCGGTCTTTTTCTGGGTAATTGGATCTTTACGACTTTGTTTGTCCAAGATCCGATTCATTTTTTTCAGGGGTTACAAACTCTGATCACCTGGGGAATCGAGATATTCGGATTGGGGGTTTTTGCCTGGCTATTTGGCTCCGAGGAGCCTTAAATTGGCGGATGGACGGAATGGATTACAGGCTGAGTAATGGCCGGAAACCATGTTTCACAGAGGCTTCTCCAATCTGCTCCATTTTATTGACCGTAATTTGGTTGCGTCCCCAGGAAAAATTGGTATGCCATCCTTCAAATTCTAATAAAATGGCCTCGGCAAAACAGGCAAACATCTGACGAGAAGGGACATCCATGCTGACAATTTCCATGATTTTCCAGTCAATGTCCAGGGAGTGTTCTACAATGCCCCCTTTCAAAATAGGCACGTCGGGATGTTTAATTTTGCTGTCGAGGTTTTTGGGATAGCCGCCATCAATGATTAGGCAGGGTTTTTTCAGGGTGGTGGGGTCAATTTCAACGCCTTTAGGCATACTGGCCACCCACACAATGATGTCGGCTTGGGGTAAGGCTTCTTGCAGTTCCAAAATTTTTCCCCGTCCCAATTCCGATTGGAGATTTTCTAAGCGTTCTCGATTCCGGGCAATGAGCAATAATTCCCCAATATTATGTTTTTGATCCAACCACCGACAGACTGCACTGCCAATATCCCCCGTGGCCCCACAAACGGCGATCGCCGCTTTCGAGAGATCAATGCCTAATTGGGCCGACATTTGCTCCACCTGACGACAGATCACATAGGCGGTGTGGGTATTACCAGTGGTGAAGCGAGAAAAATCTAACTCAACATTACGAACCTGATGATTTTCCTTGAGATTAAATTCCTCAAAAATAATGGAGGAGAAACCCCCTAGGGCTGTAATGTGTAAGCCGACCTTTTGGGCGAGGGCCATCGCATTTAAAATTTTGCGAATAGCCGCTTTAATCCGCCGGTTGAGCAACATTTCAGGTAAAAAACAGGACTCAACGTATTTTCCTTCAATGGTCTGACCGGTAATACTGGTGACATGAAAATGGTCAACCACCTGGGGCGGTGCGGAACACCAAAAATCCAGGTCTTGTTCAGCATACTCCGGGTATCCCAGGGCCGCCGCCACGGATTGAGCGTGTTCTAAGCTAGTCAGGTGTCCAATCAGGCCAAACATTAAGATAAAGGGAGGGAAAACAGGGTCAAAGTCGAGTCGTCAGATTTTACCCTAATTTGTTTAAGCATAGGGAAAATAGGCCCTCAGTATATCATTCTCCAGACTTCAGAGGCCCAGTCCCAATGGGAAGGGAAAGAAGAATCCGCTATAATCAAGCCGTTTGTGTGGTGTTTGGTTAAAGGAGTGGGGGACACATGAAGCCCTGGGTCACGCTGTTAATGGGCATGGCTAGTAGTTGGCTCATCGGATTGCCTGCCTGGGCGGGATCGGTGGAGTATTGGAAATTTAATGTGCAGGATAGCCGTCTGGATATTGTTACCGATCAATCGGTGCGTCCCCAGGTGCAGTTAGTGGCGAATCCGACCCGGTTAGTGATTGATTTACCGGGCATTATCCATCGGGGGCCAACCTTAGAAAAATCGGTGACTAGCTATATTCGCTCGGTGCGTCTCGGTCGCGTGGATGGTAATACGACCCGTATTGTGATCGAGTTGGCGGCGGATTATCAAATACGTCCCTGGGAAGTGAAAATTCAGGGGCTGGCTCCTAATCGTTGGACGGCTCAGTTACCCACCTTATTAACCCCGGCAGAATATACCCTACCCGCTGATAATATTGCGATCGCCGTTCCCGAACCTCCCCCGGTGCCTGTGAGGCCAACCCGTTCCCGTCAAGCTGTGACGGTGGTGATTGATCCGGGCCATGGGGGCCGCGATCCAGGGGCGATCGGTTTGAGGGGTCAGCAGGAAAAGGTGATTGTGTTGGCCATTGCGAGGGCCGTTGCCAGGGAACTCGAAGCCAGGGGGATTAACGTAGTGATGACTCGTGAGGATGACCGGTTTATTTCCTTGAAGGGTCGGGTGGTCAAAGCAGAATCAGTTAAGGCAGATATTTTTGTCAGTATTCATGCCAATGCCATCGGTCGCGGTCGTTCTCACATTAGCGGGTTAGAAACCTATCATTACCAATCGGGAGCCTCCCTGGCCCGTAGTATCCATCGCAGTATTCTCAATCGGGTGGCCGTCAGAGACCGGGGGGTACGTCGCGCCCGTTTCTATGTTTTACGCAAGACTTCCATGCCTTCTACCTTGGTTGAGGTGGGTTTTGTGACGGGGGCTGAGGATAATCGCAAGTTGGCCAATCCCCAATACCGACAACGGATGGCTGAGGCGATCGCCGCCGGGATTATGAACTATTTGCGTTAGGCTTAGGTGTTTCCCAGGGTTGAGTCTTTAGCCAAGGTCAGAGAAACTGAGGAAAAAACCAGCAAAAACCTGTGAAAGCTAAAGAACTGTCTAAGAAAGTCTTTCTACTTTTCGGGATTTTGGTACTGTGAAAATAATTCTCTAGGATCAAGCTAAACTTCGTCTAACTCGAAACCCATTGTTTATAGATCTTCCAAGACGATCCCCCTAAATCCCCCTTAAAAAGGTGGACTTGTCCCTAGAAGGTATCTCAAAAAACTTCAATTTTCACAATGGACGTGGTTTATTCTCGTTAATATTTAGACAAAAAAGATGATAGGTATGAAACGCTTCGGACAACGTTGGCGGACTTGGATGTTAATCGCTTGTCTGAGTTGGGGACTGATTGTAACCCTGTCTCCCCCGGCCCATAGTCAATCCTGGTTACAAATGCTGTTTCAAGGGGTGCAAGTTTTACAACTCTCCAATCTTTCCCCCCGTCAGGAAGTCCATCTGGGTCAACAGATCAATCAACAGTTATTTAACCAAGGTCAGTTTCGCCCCGTGCGGAATCGTCCCCTCAATGAATATATTAACGAGATCGGTCAACACTTAGCCCAAAACAGCGATCGCCCCGACTTACCCTATACCTTTCAAGTGGTCAATGACCGGGCCATTAATGCCTTTGCCACCATGGGGGGCTTTGTTTACATTAATACCGGAACCATTTTAGCCGCCGATAATGAAGCGGAATTAGCCAGTGTGATCGCCCACGAAATTGGCCACATTACGGCCCGCCACTCTGTCACCCGGATGCGGGATATGGCCCTATCCCAGGGATTAATGACGGCTGCCGGTCTTCAAGAAAGTACCATTGTCAAAATGGGAGTCCAACTAGCGGTCAATTTACCGATGAGCCGAGAAGCGGAGATGGAAGCCGATCAACTGGGATTAAAGATGTTAACGCGGGCGGGCTATGCTCCCATTGGCATGGTGAATTTTATGAAAAAACTCCAGAGTAAGGGCGGTTCTCCCCCAGAAATTCTCAGCAGTCATCCGGATACCCAAAATCGCGTGATTGCTCTACAGCGCAAAATTAGTCCGGAGTGGGCAGAACAGGGAGCCGGTTTAGATAGCAAAGCCTATAAGGATCAATTGCAATCTTTCCGTTAATTTCTCTGGGGAAACCATTACCTTACTCGTCTCTCTTGTAAGTGACTGAGCTACTTTGCTCTGAGTAGTTTTGGGTGAAGGCTTGGGCAATCCCATCCAGTCTTTTTTGGGACGGATTTGTTAACCGCGAACTGATGTTGAAATAGGGGTAAGTGCCATAAATATCAGGGTGTAGTTCAGCCGCCACGTCAACATCTGACCTTGACACATATCTGCCGCCCCATTTTTCAATGATGTGTTTTAGCGCATAAGCTTTTTTGATAGGGCCTTTCGTCTTAACTTGAGCATCCAGCCATTCATAAGCAATCCTGATACAATCATTGTGTTCATGGTGTGGGGCTTCTTTCAAAGAATACTTAGTCCGCTTTTTTGCGGATTCAATCTCTGTATCCGACAGCATAAAACATCCTTGGCTAGTAACGTTGCCTATCATCATATTGTAAGTAGCCTCCGTATTATAACACCTGAGTTCGATCTAAGCTAAAAATCTGATTTTATCTTATTCAGTTTTGGGTGCTTAAAATACTCAAAGACTTGTTCTTTCGTTGAGAAGATCAGCAAAGAGTCCTTTATCTGACCTCATGTTAACCTTTCCTAGACGATTCTGATTCCTGCGATTGAAACGTTTCTACAGCCGTTTGTAGATGGGTTAAATAAAATACCGCATCCTCGTAAGTGGGAAAAGAAGGAAGTCGCATACTGGCCTGTTGACCAATAATCAATAGTCTGGGTTCAGATTCTCCCAATAATAATAGTCCTTCAATTTCCTCGGTGAGCAGTTTCCCCAGGGGATGATTATCAATACTGACTCGCAGAAAATGGGCATCTACCCAACAGTGTTTAACTCGGCTTAATTGCCAACCACGATACACCATCCAGGCGATCGCCAAGCCTAAAGTTAAGAAATTATGCCAATGCCAGAAAGAAAAGTTTACTGTCTTCTCTTCGCTCCAACTTTGGATAAATTGATCAATTAAAGACCCTAGACTCGGCATAAAACTTGATACCATTAAGACAAAAACTAAAAAGCCGGATTGCTGGATAATTTGCTTAATTAATTGCCAGGAGTGAATCCATCGCCAAGCCGAAGCAATATGCCATTTGCGGGGAGAGGTATGACAAGTAACTCCTTGATAACTAGAATTTTCCTGAGAATTAAGTAACGATTCCTGAATCGCATTTTCAGCATAAATTCCCCAGCCATAACTGCTGGCAAAAATAATTGGTCGCGGTATCTGAGATTGAAGATTTTTCGCCGTCTCTAATACGGTCATTAACTGAGGATTTTCCGTAATCACCCAATCGGATTGGTCAAACAGTAACCATTTAGCCTGCCAAACTTTATCTAGCCGTGATTGAAAGGCTCCCCCGCAAATCTCCCGTTCCGTGATCACAATAGCCTTAATTTGATTCTCGTTGAAATGACCCTGGAGCAGGGGCTGATGGGGAACTTTAAAGAACCAATGAAATTCCTCCAATGCAGTTTGAGTAAGGGGTAACGGATAGGTGTTTTTACCTTGATGATAGGCTTTTTGGGCCAAACCATAGTCTAAATACCAGGCGATCGCCCAGAGAACCAAACCCCATTGAATGAACCCCTGAGTGACATAGCTAATCCAACATAACCCCAGAAAAATAATAAAGAGAACAAGATTGGCCAATTCATTGGTATTTTCTTGACCCTGAATTAACTCTAACCACAGGACTTTGAGTAAGAGCTGATAGAGGGCATAAAAAAGCTGTTTGAGAATAACAAACGGAAAAATAAAAAGGGCATAGGTCGTCTTTTTGGGATAAAAAACTTGACCTTGATAAATGAGTTTTTCTGACATCCCAATCACAAAATAATGGCTGACAGGATTATGCTTGACAAGCGGGACAAAAATGGCTAGAACGACCGGCTAATTTAAAACGTTC
>JAYKIP010000361.1:0-4233 GCA_035286205.1 Merismopediaceae cyanobacterium | reverse complement strand
GTTTTGCCTCTCGTAAAGCCCGTCAGGATTACCATTTCCGAATTACCTTTTCTTTTATTCAGGAGTTTGAGGCTTTTACATGAATGTACCTGTTAGTGTATTGAAAAATGTGTCCGTCAGTCAGGTTACGGCCAGCAAATTGCAAATTGAGAATGACGACATCCTGTTGTTAATGCTTGCGAGAAAGAGAAAGCAGATGGTATGATAGAAAATTGTGTCGAATAAAAGCAGTCTTATGCCGAAACTGAAAACCCGCAAAGCTGCCGCCAAGCGTTTTCGTCCTACGGGCAGTGGGAAGAAAATTGTGCGTCGGAAGGCTTTTAAAAATCATTTACTAGAACATAAGAGTTCTGAGCAAAAACACCGTCGTCTTTCTCAGCTTGCCCTGGTGCATGAGTCCGATGAGCAGAATGTTCGTTTGATGTTGCCCTATCTATAAATAAAATTCGGCACTCCGCCGTTATCTATCGTTGAGATACCTATGACTAGAGTTAAACGGGGCAATGTTGCCCGCAAACGCCGTAAAAAAATTCTCAAATTAGCGAAAGGGTTTCGAGGTTCCCACTCCAAGCTGTTCCGTACCGCTAATCAGCAGGTGATGAAGGCTCTCCGGAATGCCTACCGCGATCGCCGTAAACGTAAACGGGATTTCCGTCGTCTGTGGATTACCCGGATTAATGCGGCCGCCAGAGCCGAAGGGGTGAGCTATAGCCAATTGACCGGTCAACTGAAAAAAGCCAATATTGAGTTAAACCGCAAAATGTTGGCCCAGTTAGCGATTTTAGATCCCCAGGCCTTTACCGAAGTGGTGAAGGTGGCGACCCAAAATTCCTAAGCCTTTGAGGATTAACTGAGTCCCCCGCCTGGGGGATTTCGCGTTTTTAGGATGGAAGACGAGGGGGATCAGGGTAGAATTTTCCTTAAGTATTACTTTCAATAGCGAGAATGCGAAAATTTCTGAGACAGATTCGACAATGGTTCCAGCGTTTTTTCCAGGGATTATTTGGGGGAACGGTGGTGGAGGCGGCCTATGGTGGGGCCGGAGCCAAGGTGTCTAAGCCCCTCGAACCGTTGAGCGATACGGATTACGAGTTTTTATTTAGTCAGCTGTTGGAAGGGATTGGCCACGGTTGGCACGAAGGACGGGTGTTAAAGTTTTTTGAACAGTTGGGCGATCGCGGTAAGACGAAGTTATGGGTCAGTTGGTTAGACCGATTTGGTGAAAAGGTGTTGGCTTCTCCGTCTCCGAATCTGGAGTTAGCGGGCCGGATGATGCGTTTGGGAGAATTGTCCCAATGTTTTCCTAAGATTGATCCCATTGGGCAAAAGGCTTACCATTTAGCGCGTCAACTTTATGCCCGCCAAGCTCCCAGTGAACCGGCGATTTGGGAATATGGTGGCCCCGATGTGACTCCAGTGACCCCGGCGGAGGAATTACCCCCAGGCTTCCAGCAGGAAACCTTTACCCTGGAAGAATTAATGGAGCAGTTAAAAACCGATGAGCCGTTGGCCCAACAATTAGCGGCGGATTTGGGGTTAACAACAACAGAACCGGAGCAAATTATTGCGGCCTTGTTAACCAAGTTTCAGATTACCCAGGAAAATTTAGCCAGTCAGCCGTTACCCGATACTGCCGAGGGATGGTTAGCCAGGGGCTTAGACCAAGCCAATATTGGGCATTTGGAGGAGGCGATCGCCAGTTGGGATCAGGCCATTACCTTAGATCCAACGTTATCCCAGGCTTGGCACAATCGCGGCAGTGCCTTGGGCAATTTAGGGCGCTTGGAAGAGGCTTTAGACAGTTTTCAACAGGCGGTGGTGGCTCAGGAAGAGGATTATCAAGCCTGGTTTAATCAAGGTTTAGTGTTAGAAGCGTTGGGACGCAACGAAGAAGCGATCAATTGTTACCAAAAAACGTTAAGTTTGGCCCCAGAATTTGAGCCAGCGATCGAACGTCTGCAAGGATTCAATTCTCCGGTTTAACCTTTCTCTTTACGACCATGCAAACCATCAATCGGGTTCTCCTAGTATTTTTTGTCTTACTGATTGTCATTCTCAGCCATTGGTTAGGACAACAGGCTTATACCTGGCTCCCCACCGCCGCCGCCCAGGAAGCGGAACCCATTGGGGATTTGTTTAGTTTTTTGGTAACCCTCGGCTCTGTCATCTTTCTGGGGGTAACCGGAATGCTTCTCTATTCCCTGGTGTTTTATCGCGCTCAACGGGGAGATGATAGTGATGGCCCAGCGATTCGCGGTAATAATCGGCTAGAGGTGATTTGGACGGTGATTCCCGTTTTATTGGTCACCTGGATTGCCGCCTATAGTTTCCAGATCTATGAGCGTATGAATGTGATTGGCCCTCTGCCCATGGTTCATCATTTCCTAGAATCTCCGGCGATCGCCCAAACGCCCCAGCAGTCTAACGCGGCTTTACCCGAAGAAATGATTGAAGTGACGGCGAAACAATGGGCTTGGTCGTTTTATTACCCGGATTATCAAGTCACCACCTCGCAATTATATTTACCGGTCAATCATCGGGTCACGTTAAAGATGACTTCTCCGGATGTGCTTCATGGCTTCTATGTGCCGAATTTTCGCATTAAACAGGATATTGTCCCCAATCGTGTGATTGATTTTCGTTTTACCCCCAATCAAGTAGGCAATTATCCCTTAGAAGATTCCCAATTTAGTGGCACTTATTTCGCCTTGATGACCACTCAGGTTACAGTAGAAGAGGGCGATCGCTACCGGGAAAGATTAACGCAATTAGCCCAAAACTCACCCCAAACGGTGAAAAATGCGGCCCAATTAGAACACGAACAACCGCCCCAGACCTGGATTAAAACCGGTTGGCATCGCGTCAAACCGGGGGCCTTACCTGCCGTCCATTCTCAACCTTAAGCTTTTCATTAATTACTGATTCCCTTTGCTGAATTATGGCTAGAGACCTCCGAGGATTTATTCAATTACTGGAAGAACGGGGGCAACTCCGACGCATTACAGCTGAGGTCAATCCGGATCTCGAAATTGCGGAAATTGCCAATCGGATGTTACAGGCCGGTGGCCCAGCATTATTATTTGAAAATATTCAGGGGTCTCCCTTTCCGGTAGCGGTGAATTTAATGGGAACGGTGGAGCGGATTTGTTGGGCGATGAATCGCCAAGACCCGATGGAGTTAGAGGAGCTAGGTAAAAAATTAGCCCTGTTACAACAACCGAAACCGCCGAAAAAGTTATCCCAAGTAGTAGATTTTGGCAAGGTGTTATTTGATGTTTTAAAAGCCAAACCTGGACGCAATTTTTTCCCGCCCTGTCAACAGGTGGTTATCGAGAAAGAGCAACTGGATTTAGGGCAAATTCCCATGATTCGTCCCTATCCAGGGGATGCCGGTAAAATTATTACCCTGGGGTTAGTGATTACCAAGGATTGTGAAACCGGTACGCCCAATGTGGGGGTTTATCGTCTCCAGCTACAGTCTCCGACCACCATGACTGTCCATTGGCTTTCGGTGCGGGGGGGGGCCAGACATTTGCGTAAGGCGGCGGAACGGGGACAAAAATTGGAAGTGGCGATCGCCCTGGGGGTTGATCCGTTAATTATTATGGCGGCGGCCACACCGATCCCGGTAGATTTATCGGAATGGCTTTTTGCGGGGCTGTACGGGGGGGAAGGAGTTGCCCTAACGAAGTGTAAAACCGTAGATTTGGAAGTTCCTGCTGATGCCGAATTTATTTTAGAAGGCACAATTACCCCAGGCGAAATGTTACCGGATGGCCCCTTTGGCGATCACATGGGCTATTACGGTGGGGTAGAAGAGTCGCCCCTCATTCGGTTTCACTGTTTAACCCATCGGCACAATCCCATCTATCTCACCACTTTTAGCGGTCGTCCCCCCAAAGAAGAAGCGATGATGGCGATCGCCTTGAACCGCATTTATACGCCGATTTTGCGCCAACAGGTGTCTGAGATTACGGACTTCTTTTTACCGATGGAAGCCTTGAGTTATAAAGCCGCGATTATTGCCATTGATAAAGCCTATCCGGGTCAAGCCAAACGAGCCGCCCTGGCTTTTTGGAGTGCTTTACCCCAGTTTACCTATACCAAATTTGTGATTGTGGTAGATAAGGAAATTAATATTCGAGATCCGCGTCAAGTGGTTTGGGCGATGAGTTCCAAAGTTGATCCGGTGCGGGATGTCTTTATTTTGCCGGAAACGCCCTTTGATACCCT
>JAYKIP010000360.1:0-5410 GCA_035286205.1 Merismopediaceae cyanobacterium | reverse complement strand
GATCGCAGTCCTCAGTCCTCTTGGAAAAATAGGGCGATCGCCTAGTCTTTTAGTCATTAATTGTCAGCCTAAATACGGGATAAAATTTCTGATTGTAACTTCCTTGGTGTAGAACCTGAAGCCATTTACAACCTCCTGGCGTTAAGATCATCCAATACCCAGCTTTGGCCTATTTCTTGATCACAATTTTTCCCGTCAATTACGGTAATATCGGTAACGATTGGGCGATCGCCGAGTCTAATTCTAGATTAGTTAAGGCTTGTTGCCAAAGAGCTTGTACTGTTGCATCCTGGGGACGAGCTTGCTTTAACTGACTTAAAAAACTTAACGCATCTTGACTGAGCTTTTGGGCTTGATAAAACTGCAATTGTTCGAGGCTTTCTGTCGCCTGCCGGGGCGTTTTCACCGCTACCTTTTGTAAAATGCCTTCCACCACCCAATCCTTCGCGCGATCGCCGGGTTGACAGATCACCGACACATACCAATGATAATCATCCGTTTGACTCACCACCTGGGACGGCAAGGTTAACGGTAAAATACCCGCCTGGGGATTCCCCCACCAAGTTCGTTCATACACTAACTCATCCTGACCATTGCGGACAACCAGTTCTAAGGAAATCTTTTGCTCTATGGTTGGCAGAGCAACTAACAGGGCGGGACTAGGGTTCGCGGTGACAGTGGTGAGAGAAGGAGGAAGAAGAGCCGTTATGCCCTGGGGATCAAACAGACAAGCCGAATTGCCCAAATCTCGGTTACTCCCCGGTTTACGACGCATCGGTGCTTCCACCACTTCCGTACTGGGACGACTGGCCCCCGGCTTACGACGATTGGGAACCGTGGGTAACATTTCTCTCCCCGGAGCCGCCTGGATAGGCAATGAAGTCATAAAGACGGCCACGATCCCCGACCATCCGAGGAAACTGCGCCAACCGCGATCGCCAAACCATATTTGTCCCATAGTGAACGCTCCTGCTAAAAGCTTAGGGATTCAATGAAATCTTGAACAATAATCCGATCAAAGCCATGAACATGGCCGAAATCAGTACCCAGAGACGGTTATCTTGTTTGTCTGACTGTTTTTTCAGATCGGCTAAATTCTCCTTAATCGCTTCTAACCGCTCATCCGTCTTGGTGACATACAGCGAAAGTCGGTGATCCAAGGCTTGAACGTGATGATCAAGCTCATCAAAACGATGATTGATCAGGTCTTTCAATTCCTGTAGGTCATTTTCCGTTACGGTTGGCATGATTGAATAATGGCCAAAGGGCTGAAATGCTGTTACTTTGATCCTAATCCTAAATTAACCTTAACGACTACCCTTCTCCGTTCTTTTCTTCCTTTTTCCCATGTTATCTTTGCTACGGATTCGCAATTTTGCCCTCATTGATCAGTTGGAATTAGGTTTTGGCCCTGGCTTAAACGTTTTAACGGGGGAAACGGGAGCGGGCAAGTCCATTATTTTAGATGCGATTGATTGTTTGTTAGGGGGCAAAGTCAATGGCCGGGTTGTGCGTCAGGGGTGTCTTACCGCCCAGATTGAAGGCACTTTTCAGATTAATGCCGCTTTGGAAGCCTGGTTAACGACCCAGCAATTAGAATCTTTGGAACCCCATACCCTGGTCTGTAGCCGGGATTTACTCCTAGGCAGTGAGTCCTTGCGATCGCGGTCACGGGTGAATGGGGTGATTGTCAACCGGCAACTGTTGGCGGAACTCCGCAGTAAGTTAGTGGAAATCACAGCCCAGGGTCAAACCGTGCAACTGATGGAAAGCACCGTCCAGCGTAACTTACTGGATCTTTACGGCGGTCGTCCCCAATTAGAACAACGGCAACGGGTCGAAGAAGCCTATCGTCACTATCAAACGGCTTACCAGGCTCTCCAGGAACGTCGTCAATCGGAAAAAGAACGGTTACAACGTCTGGATATGTTGGAATATCAACTCAAGGAATTACGGGAAGCCCAGTTAGGGGAAGAAGATGAACAGGAGCAATTAGAACAGGAACGCGATCGCCTTTCCCATGTGGTGGAACTGCAACAGTTAAGTTATCAGGGTTATCAACTGCTTTATCAAAATGACCGGGGGGAAAAAGCGGTCACGGATTTATTAGCAGAAGCTGAATATCTTCTCTCGGATATGAGTCAGTTTGATGGTGAATTGGAAACCTATCTAGAAATGCTTCGTAATGCCTCGGCCCAGGTAATTGATGTGGGAAAATATCTCAATCTCTACGGCGATCGCTTAGAAGCAGACCCCCAACGCTTATCAGAAGTAGAAGAACGTTTAGCTCTGTTAAAACGCATTACCCGCAAGTATGGCCCCAGTTTAGCCGAGGCGATCGCCTACCAAGAAAAACTCGAAGGGGAAGCCCAACAGATTAATCACCCGGAACAATCTTTAGAAGCCCTAGAAAAGACTTTGAATCAGGCTCAACAGACCTTAGAAAACCACTGTGCCACCTTAACCCAACTCCGTCACCAAACCGCCCAAACCCTTGAAAAACAATTAGTCCAAGAACTCAAACCTTTAGCCATGGAAAAAGTGATTTTTTCCTGTGAAATGAGTCCGATTTCTCCCACCGCGACCGGAGCCGATCAAGTGACCTTTTACTTTAGTCCGAACCCTGGGGAAAAAATTCAGCCCTTAGCCCAAACGGCCTCCGGCGGGGAAATGAGTCGTTTTCTCTTAGCCCTTAAAGCCTGTTTTAGTCACATGGAATCGGTCTCTCAAACCCTCATTTTTGATGAAATTGATGTGGGGGTTTCCGGTAAAGTGGCCCAGGCGATCGCCGATAAACTTTACCAACTGAGTCAACGTCAACAGGTCTTATGCGTCACCCACCAACCCCTCGTGGCCGCCCTTGCCGATCACCATTTCCGCGTAGATAAAACCGTCATTGCGGAAACGTCCCTAGAGACCCCTTCCACCTCTCCTGAAAGTGCGTCCTCAGAGGTTCGTACCGTTGTCCGGCTCAGTGAATTAGATACCCCCCAACGTCGCCAAGAGGAACTTGCCCAATTAGCCGGGGGACATTCGGCCCAGGAAGCCCTGGAGTTTGCGCGATCGCTCCTCAAAAAGGCCGCTAATTATCGTCAACGCCAGATCAACAAAGCCCATTAATCCATTCTGCCAAGCCGGTCAGTAATCGTTGGTTTTCTATCGGGGTTCGCACCGCAATGCGAAAAAAGCGATCGCCGAGTTCGGGAAAACTGAGACAGTCCCGAATCAAAATTTGATGCTCTTGTAACAAAAATCGCTGTAGGGCCGTGGCTGAACCCGCTAGTTTTACCAGGAAAAAATTAACCGCACTGGGGTAAGGAGTAAAACCGGGTAACGCCTGGAGAGCTTGATAAAATTGGGGCTGAGTGGTCGTTAACCAATCCCAGGTTTGTTGCTGAAATCCATGATCCTGAAGAGCCGTGATCGCCGCCTGTTCCGCTAAAACATTTACTGGCCAGGGATCTCGCCAAGCCGCTAACTCCTGAAGAAGATGCGGATGCCCCAACGCATAGCCGATCCGCAAGCCCGGCACACTGTAAAACTTCGTCAGCGATCGCAAAATGATTAAATTGGAATAGTGGGGGAGATCAGCAATTAGACTTTCCTGATAGGCCGGGGGCAAAAAATCCATAAAGGCTTCATCGAGGATCACCCAACGAAAATGCTCCAATAGCGGTAAAATCTCTGCACGTTTTAATAAATACCCCGTCGGATTGTGGGGATTATTCAGAATTAAGCCAGTGGCAGGGGGGACAGACCGAGACCCTAAAGCACTCAGCGGAAAAGGTTGATCCACATCCCAGGGGATTCCTTGGATCTTTGCCCCAAAAGCCTTCAAACTGCGGCCATAATCCCCAAAGGCGGGAGTCACTAACCAAGTCTGGTCTAGCTCGGCCAACAATCGCCCCCCTAGGGTTAACAGTTCTGCCGAACCATTCCCCGGTAAGACCCAAGCCCCCTCCAGGTGATGATATTCCCCTAACTGCGATCGCAACTGTTGATAACTCGGATCAGGATAGTGAACCAGAGAAGTTAAAGCCGATTGGATCGCCGTCAAAACGCTGGGGGGAGGGCCCAGGGGATTAATACTCGCCGAAAAATCCAAAATAGAAGAAACCGGACAGCCTGAAAGGGTTGCTGCCCATACTAAATTCCCACCATGGCGAGGGATGGTCACTCAGTCATCAAAACCCGACTAAGGCGCAACTTTATCTTTAAAGAGTTTTCCCGCCGAAAAAGCAGGCACTTTGGTGGCCGGGATGACCATTTTTTCGTTGGTTTTGGGATTGCGACCTTCCCGTTCCTTGCGTTCCCGTGCTTCAAAGGAGCCAAAGCCCACTAGGGTCACTTTGTCGCCCTCGGCCACAGCTTCCATAATGGTGTCAATGGCGGCGGTGATTACGGCATCAGCTTCTTTTTTGGTGACAGAAGCCCGTTCTGCAACCGCATGAACTAATTCACCTTTATTCATTGAATGATCTCCTTGCAATAGGATTAAGAGGGAATTGGATGTTTTGTCCTAAGTATAAACACTTAGAAGTCGTCTTTGGGTCATCACTCAGGAATTATTTTGTCGAAGTCAATCGCTGAAATCCTGATAGACACTTTATTTCACTGCCTTATTCTAATCGGTAATGGGGGAATTGGGATCATTAGAATAGAATTTTTAAAGAGAGCTTTCAAGTTTGTTCATTATTTATGACTTTAGGGCTGATGATTGTCCCTGAATGCCGATCCTTTTTAGGAGAATAAACCAACGGCGATCGCCCTGGACAACTCCCAAGACAAGCCTTTCAGAAAAATTCCCCCTGGGTAAATTATTGAGTACTCAGCCAAGTAATTGCCTGACGAATCCATTCTTCTGCTGTAACATTTTGTTGTAATTGTGGGTCTTGGCCGGTTTGACTCTGCCATTGATGGGTACTGGCGGCGATCGCCTGGTTAATTTCGCTTTGACTGTAGCCCAGGGCCAAGAGGGTCATCTCTACGTCCTCCAGAACTTCCGTGCTAATCAACGAGGAGGAGGGAAGGGTCGTTACGCCCTGTCGCCATTGGGATAATTTGGATTTGAGTTCGAGGGCTAACCGTTCAGCCGTTTTTTTACCCACGCCGGGGGTTTTGGCCAGTTGGTTAATATTGCCAGTCACCACCGCTTGCACCAGATTTTCTAAGCCTAGGGTTTCTAACAGGGCGATCGCCAGTTGAGTCCCAATGCCGGAGACGCTCACTAATTGCCCAAAAAGTTCCCGTTCTGCCTGGGTCAAGAATCCATAGAGAGCCTGGTGGTCTTCCCGTACCTGGAAATGGGTAAAAATCTGGGTCATATTAGCAGAAGCCAAATCCAATTGATCCACCATAGAAGCCGGGACTTGAATTTCATAGCCAATGTGATTGACTTCCAAAATTAAGA
>JAYKIP010000359.1:0-5809 GCA_035286205.1 Merismopediaceae cyanobacterium | reverse complement strand
CTAAAAGGTTCTGTCTGTAAGGTATTGTATGGCGTAAATGGTGAGGTGTTAGGACTATTGGCCTTGATGGATAAACGTCCCCAGGTGGATTTATCCCCGGATCAAGACATTATTTTACGCATTTTTTGTAGTCGGGCGGCGGCAGAAATTGAACGGATTAAGGTCGAAAATGAATTAGAGTATAGCGCAAAGGTTGATTATTTACTCAGTCAAATTTCCCGTCATTTAATTGATCAAGAAGTGGAATTGGGCATTCCTTTTAGTTTACAACTGGTGGGCGAATTTTTGGCGGCGACTCGGATTTATTTTTTTGAATATTCTGAGGATCAAACCACCTTTGAATTACTGGAAGAATGGCATGATCCCCAACTATCCTCGATGGTATTTACGGAACAAAATGGGGCAGTTGAATACCTGCCTCCCTGTCTTTATGAACAAATCGAAGTTTTCTCGCTTACCCCGGCGACAACGGTAGCCCCCACCCAACCCCATTGGTTTCATCAACGGTTATTAAATCAACAGTTTGTGCATACTGGGTTTCTGCAAAAGATGTCGCAACAGGCTAAAGAACGTTTAGGCGATCGCCCCTTTCCGCCGGTCTTAATTGCTGTGCCGGTGATTCATCGAGAAAAGGTACAGGGTTTTTTGGGAGCCGATCTGGCCCTGGAACAATGCAGTTGGCAAAATCGGGAAGTGCCTCTGCTGACAAGGGTGGGGGAATTAGTGGCCATGGGGCGATCGCGGGCCAAAACGGAAATGGCCTTACGCGCCGCCAAAGAAGTTGCTGAGACCGCTAATCGGGCCAAAAGTACGTTTTTAGCCAACATGAGCCATGAATTACGCACTCCCTTGAATGCCATTTTAGGGTTTACCCAATTAATGGAACGCGATCCGTCTCTGCACCCCCAACACCGCAATTTTATTGATATTATTAACCGCAGTGGGAATCATCTCTTAAATTTAATTAATGATGTCCTAGAGATGTCGAAGATTGAAGCGGGTAAAGTGGTCTTAATCGAAGAAAGCTTTAATTTTCAGCAACTCTTAAAAACCCTTTACGATATGCTCCATATTCGAGCTGTTAATAAAGGGATTGAATTAGTCTTTGATTTAGATCCCTCTTTACCGATTTATCTGCAAACGGATGAAAGTAAATTACGCCAGGTTTTGATTAATTTACTGGGTAATGCGATTAAATTTACCGCAACGGGGCAGGTTACCCTCCGGGCTAAGGTTACCACTCTCCAAACCTCTGCCATTGAACTGGCGTTTGCGGTGGAGGATACGGGGCCGGGGATTCCGCCCGAAGAAGTCACAACCTTATTTAATCCCTTTGTGCAGGCCCAGTCCAGTACCCAGAAAAAGGAGGGAACGGGGTTAGGTTTGGCGATTAGTCGTCAATTTGTGCAGTTAATGGGGGGCGAAATTCAAGTCAGTAGTGAATGGGGAAAAGGGTCTTGTTTTTCCTTTGCCATTCAAGCCCAGGCTGTTAACCCGTTACCCCCAGAGATGACCCCAGAACTGAATCAAACGGTCTTAGGAATCTTGAATCCTCAACAGGAATACCGGATTTTGGTGGTAGATGACCAGGAAGATAATCGTCAACTACTCCAGTATTTATTAATACCCCTGGGATTTGCAGTACGGTCAGCGGTTGAGGGTCAAGCGGCGATCGCCCAGTGGGAAAGTTGGCAACCCCACTGTATTTTGATGGATATGCAGATGCCGGGGATGGATGGTTATGAGGCCACTCGTCAAATTCGGCAGAGGGAAACGGGTCAAAGGACGGTCATTTTGGCCTTAACGGCTAGTGCTTTTCAGGAACAACGGGCCAGCATTTTGGCGACGGGCTGTGATGATTTGATCCTCAAACCCTTCCGTGAAGAGGTTTTGTTGGATGCCTTAGCCCATTATCTGCATTTAGAATACCGTTACGCAGCAACCCTCTCCCCCCCTCCTGCTGTCGCCACACCTGCTCAACCCTTAGACCTGCGGATTCTGCCGGATACTATCCGTCAAGAGCTAGAGAACTATGCCCTGGCGGTGGATGGCGCGGGCATTCTGTCCCTGTTGGATACACTACCCCCGGAATATCAGGCGATCGCCGAAGGTATCATCCCGCTAGTCAATCAGTTTGAATTTGATGAATTGTTAACCCTCCTGGAGGAAAGTTCGGCCTAAACTAAGGCTATGTCCCTGCTTTTGTTTGTGACCCATGACTGCTATCAAAGCCGATATTCTGGTAATTGACGACACTCCCGAAAATCTGACCCTGCTGGCCAATATTTTAACGGGCAGAGGCTATAAGGTACGGAGTGCCAATAAACCCACCAGTGGTCTGCGAGCGGCCCAGGCGGTTCCCCCGGATTTAATTTTGCTGGACATTACCATGCCGGAAATGAACGGCTATGAGGTCTGTGAACGATTAAAGGCCGAGGCAAAAACCCAGGATATTCCCGTCATTTTTATTAGTGCGTTAGGGGAAACCCTCGATAAGGTCAAAGCCTTTGCCGTTGGTGGGGTAGATTACGTGGCGAAACCGTTTCAGGTGGAAGAAGTGATCGCCAGGGTAGAAAATCATTTAAAGTTAAGGGCGGCCAAGCTGGAAATTCAGAAACTGAATGAAGATCTAGAGGAGCGGGTCAAGGAACGCACAAAAGAGTTGATGGTCATGCAGGAGGAATTACGCTATCTGGCTTTTCATGATCCCTTAACCCAATTACCCAATCGCACAGATTTCTTTCAACATCTGGAACAGGCGATTCAACGCCGTCAAGCCGACCCGCATGAGCAATTTGCGGTGCTTTTTTTAGATGGCGATCGCTTTAAATTAGTCAATGATTCTTTGGGTCATCGGGTGGGAGATCAATTATTAATCGAAGTCGCCCGCCGTCTGAGTGATACGTTACCACCAGGAACCCTATTAGCACGTTTGGGAGGGGATGAATTTACCATTTTACTGGAGCAGATAACGGAGGTAACCCAGGCAACGGCGATCGCCGAATTAATTCATCGGGCCATGGAAGCCCCCTTTAATATTGGCTCCTATTCCCTCTTTATGCGGTTTAGTATTGGGATTTCCTGGGGAGATCCCCAACTTACCCCGGAAAACCTGTTACGCAATGCGGATATTGCTATGTATAAAGCCAAAAGTCTGGGAAGTGGCGGGTATCAAGTCTTTGATCAATCTATGCACCGTCAGGCGATCGCCCTCTTAGAAATTGAAAATGATCTGCATCAAGCCATTAATGAAAAAGCCCTACAGGTTTATTATCAGCCCATCATTGATTTACAAGCCAATCGCATCCATGGTTTTGAAGCCCTCGTCCGTTGGCTACATCCCACCAAAGGCATGATTTCCCCCATTGACTTTATTACGATCGCCGAAGATACAGGTTTAATTATTCCCCTGGGTTTACAGGTGTTAGAACAGGCCTGTACCCAATTAAAAGCCTGGCAAATGCAAAACTTAATTGCCCCGGAGACTAGCATTAGTGTTAACCTGTCCCCCAAACAATTTTCCCAGGGAGACCTATTGGGTCAGATCGTGCAAGTTATGGAACAAAAACAATTAGCCAAAGAATGTCTCAAATTAGAAATTACCGAAAGTGCCATTATTCAAAACAAAGAAAATGCCCAGGGTATTCTCTCCCAACTACAAAACCAAAAAATTAAAATTAGCATTGATGACTTTGGCACGGGGTATTCTTCTCTGAGTTATCTACATCAATTTCCGATTAATAATCTCAAATTAGACCGTTCTTTTATTATTGATATTGAATCTAACCAACAAAAAAGAGAAATCGTCAAAACCATCATTGACTTATCCCATATTTTAGCCATTGAAGTGATTGCCGAGGGGATTGAAAGTGAAGAGCAAAGTCAAATTTTACGGGAATTGAACTGTGAATTTGGTCAGGGTTTTTGGTTCAGTAAGCCCCTACCTGCCGATCAAATTTTACCCTTGCTCGCGAAGTATTCATCCTCTCATTCTACCAACGCTGAATAGCTACTGTGTACACACAAGTTTTGATTTTTTGTGGAAGCCCCCTAAATCTCCTAATTCTGGGGGACTTGGAACTGCAAAATCTATGGTCTCTTGCCAATTCTGAAGGACTGGAAACCGCGAAATAGACCGATCTCCCCCCAACATTGGGAGCCGGGGGGCAATACGACGGCTTACGCCAACGGTTTCGCTTCCGAAAGGGTCAACAGAAACGCTAAATTTTCTTCGGCTTTTAAGGCGTGGGGCGCATGGGCCGGCAGAAAAACCAAGACTCCGGGTTTTAAGGGAATCTCCTGATCATTTAAGTTTAAAACACCCTGACCTTCGATCACATAGACCAACGCATTACGGGTTGAAGTGTGAGCCTCCAGATCGGTCGCTTTTGCCAAACAGAAAAGGGTATATTGGCAGTTATTATCTTTCAGCAAAACTTTACTGAGAATGCCCTGGCTCGGATATTCGATTAATTCCGCGAAATTCACATTCAAGCTTTGTTCATTCTGGGCTAAAGATTGGGTAGTCATAACATTCCTACTACTGAATAATGAGGTTAACTGAGTGAGAAAAACTGGGAGATCCTGGGTCTCAATGAAGACCCGCAGAAATCCTATGGAGAAAAAGACGAAGGTTTAATAGCCGGGAATCATTTCTTTATGGGGAGACTGTCCCCACAAAAATAATGTGGCCTAAATCCTGTTGGTATTCTTGGAAACTGTGGCGCATTTCCCCGACTCTTTGCCGTAAGGGAGGATTTGTGAGGACTTTCCAACCCATTTTGAGGGTATGAAAAATTCCTTCATCCTCAATCATTTTGCTGAAATTTAACAGTGCCATCGGCCCCGTTTGGGATTGCTGTACCGTTAAACCCGCCGCTTGACAGGCTAACTCCCACTCATTCACTGTTAAGGGTTGAGAGTTAATCCGAATACTTTGGGATAGCACTCGATATACCTGATTTTTGTTGCCTTTGAGTAACATTTCATGGGATAAAAATTTACCGTCGGGTTTCAGATGGTCTTTGATGGCTTTGAGCAGTTTGGCTTTCCCGAAGGAAGATTGCATGGTGATAATGGCCTCTGCTAAGACGTAATCAAATTTCTCGGTAATGGCTTCTAAATGAAAGATGTCACCTTCAATGATTTGAATTTTGTCTTCTAAGCCGGCTTTTTGGATATTTTCGCGGGCTTTAATCACACTGTTGGGATTTTTTTCCACACCGACCACACGCACATCAAACCGTTGCACTAGGGCGATCGCACTTTCCCCAAAGCTAGAAGCCAATTCTAAGACCGTTTCGCCGGGTTGAAAATTGGCCCAGGCAAACAGTTGTTCAGTGGCTTGCTTACCGCCGGGGCGTAGAAGCTTTTTTCCAACAGAGGCTAGAACTTGATGACCGGGAGCCGTCGCTAGATTGAGAGAGGTTGTCATAACCTGGAATCCTGAACTCGATAATCCTACTTTGACATTCCGTTTCAGTTCCGTCTCTGAGGTAGCTCATAGTGTCATGTAAAGTTTTGTTAAGAATCGCGCATCTGGGCCAGCTGACGATGGGCAACGGGAGTGAATTCCAAGAGGTAGTTGCTAGTACCTAAAATTCTTATAAAACATAGCCAACTCTACTTTTATCTATTACAGTAGAGTTGTTTGATTAGATTTACCCTGTAATGAAATATGTCACGCCGAAAGAAGCCTCCCAATTACTTGGGGTCAGCATCTCCTCCCTCCGACGCTGGGAGTCAGACGGAAAAATCAAAAGTATCCGCACCCCAGGAGGACAACGCCGCTACTGTCTCGAAGACTACG
>JAYKIP010000358.1:0-5205 GCA_035286205.1 Merismopediaceae cyanobacterium | reverse complement strand
TTAAATACCAGTAGTCTGTGGGCCAAAACGGCCTTTGAAACCTGGCAAGTAGATGCCGTTACCCTCAATCCCTACGCCGGGCAAGACCATTGTGCGCCTTTTTTAGTGTATCCCGATAAAGGGGTTTTCATCCTCTGTCATACCTCCAATCCAGGGGCGATCGCCCTGCAACATTTTCCCAACGACGAGAACCCTTTTTATCTTCAGGTGATTAAAGAAGCTCAGACATGGGGAACTCCAGAGCAAGTTTATTTAGAAGTTGGCACCCGTGACTTAACCGTATTGCAAAAAATTCGTCAAATCGCGCCCGAACGCACTCTTTTATTACGCAGTATTTGGGGACAAGATAATCGCTTAGAAAATATTGAAGATTTATTAAAAATTGGCTTAACCACCGTTGGAGATGGTTTGTTAGTGCCGGTTCCTCAAGATTATTTTAAAGATCCTCAATTTTCTGAACGAGTTACCCACTTAAAGCAAACGATTAACGAAGTTCGTCGTCAAGTGACTCAGCTTAATTCTTCCTGTGAACTGTGGCAACCCGATATTCCCCTATCCCATAAACACCCCCACCAAGAACTCATTTTACAACTCTTTGATATTGGTTGTTTGCTTTTTGGGGAATACGTTCAGGCTTCGGGATTAACTTTTTCCTATTATATTGATCTCCGTAAAATCATTTCTAATCCCCAGGTATTTCATCAAGTTTTACAAGCCTATGCCGAGATTTTACAAACGCTAACATTTGACCGGATTGCCGGTATTCCCTACGGTTCTTTACCCACTGCAACGGGATTATCTCTGCTTCTTCACCACCCGATGATCTATCCCCGTAAGGAAGTTAAAGCCCATGGTACTCGTCGTGTGATTGAGGGAAATTATGAGCCGGGGGAAACCATTGTCGTGGTAGATGATATTTTAATTTCAGGAAAAAGTGCCATTGAGGGAGCCGAAAAAATCCAGTCTGCGGGTTTAGTCGTGCAAGATATTGTGGTTTTTATTGATCATGAATCAGGCGTTAAGGATAAACTAACGGCGAAAGGCTATCAAGCTTATTCGGTGTTAACCATTTCCGAAATTACGGAAACCCTCTACGAAGCGGAGCGCATTAATGAAACCCAGTATCGTACCTTAAGTCATCAAACATCATCAAAAGCTGATTAATTAACAGGATTCGGGATGAAAGAAAACTTGCTGATTGTAGATGATAACCCTGATAATTTACGTTTATTAACCGCCACCTTATCAGAGCAGGGCTACCATATCCGTAAAGCCTTAAATGGGGCGATCGCCTTAAAAAGTATTGAGCAAGTTCCCCCCGACCTCATTTTATTAGATATAACCATGCCGGGGATGAATGGCTATGAAGTCTGTCAAGTGTTAAAAAATCAACCCACGACCCAGGAGATTCCGATTATTTTTATTAGTGCGTTAGATGCCGTCTTAGATAAAGTACAAGCCTTTGAAGTGGGAGGATCAGACTATATTACTAAACCCTTTCAGGGACAGGAAGTGATTGCTCGCATTGAAAATCAACTCACCATTCAACGTCAACGCCGCCAATTACAGGCCGAAATTCAAGAACGTCAAAAAGCCGAACAAGCTCTGCAAATGTCCTTACAAATTGTCTCCCATGATTTACGGAATCCTGTGTTAGGCATGGCGATGATTCTCAATAATTATTTAAAAAATGCCTCGCCTACGGAACCAATTTTATTCCCCTCAGAAGTTCTCCAAAGGATGGCCCAAAGTTGCGATCGCCAATTAGCTCTGATTAATTCCTTAGTTATGAGTCAGCAACTGGAAACCCAGACCATTACCCTCAACCGGCAACCCCTAGACCTGGGAGAATTACTACAAAATTTTGCGGCTGAATGGCATCCCCAACTAGAAGCTCATCCGGCCCAACTGATTCTTGACTATCCTGCCTCTTTGCCCTCAGTGTCGGCGGACAGTAATTTAATTTGGCGAGTCTTAGAAAACTTAGTGGCTAATGCCTTAAAATATAACCCTCAAAATCCTTTAATCATGACCATTCGGTTAGAACCTCAAGCGGGCCAGATGATTTGCTCAGTGGCAGATAATGGGATTGGTATTCCCGCCGATCTACTGACTTCTTTATTTCAGGCCTATCAACGGGGCAATCGGGCTTCCCAGTCCCCTGGATTTGGTCTAGGACTGTATCTTTGTCGTCAAATTATTGAAGCTCACCAAGGTCAAATTGCGGCGACTTCGGAACTGGGGGCAGGACTCACCATTGTCTTTACCCTCCCGCTTACGGCATCCCCGCCCGCCTAACTCAAAAAGTCAAATCCTTTGTTTTTAAGGGTTTAAACCCCGGTCTTGACTTTTCCTCCCTCTAACAGATGGGTCTCCCGGCCATGGAACATCTTGATTTTTTTTACGTCTCTCGTCTAAGATTCAGGTAAATCTATTGACTTCCTCTTGTAAATCATGTTAGCCAACCTTATCCAGCCTAATCTACGTTCTGTCGTCTGCTGGTCATTGCCGATGGGCTTAGTGCTCCTAAATGGCTTCTGGCAACCTGTCAAAGCAAGTTGGAATCAATTCGATGTCTGCATCTCTGAGTTAGTGAATAATGGGGTCAGCAGTGCCAATGCCCAGACGGGTTGTGCCGGTGCTCTCATTCCCAAGCAACTGTCTCAGTGTGTGGCGATGATCCATGGCAATACGGGGATTGATGGCGAAGCGGCTCTCCGTTCCTGTTTTCAAGTCCGCTGGCCGGTGGATCTCGGTAATTGTGTGGTTGATATTCAGAATTCGGTTTTAAAAAATTACTCCTCCGCTGACGAGAAAACTGCTAATGCCTCGAATAGTTTGGCGATCGCCGCGATGAATTCCTGTCAAGCCAGTTTAGCTCCGGGTCGCCACTCCGAGTGTGTGATTGCGGTGAGTCGGAACGCTCCATCTACAGGGTTACAGAACTCCCTCGATACCTGTTTAGCGGCAGAAGATTTTCCCCGTGATTTGTTTCCCGCCTATAGTCAGACCCAACCCAGCAACTAAGGCGAACTCTTATCTTTTTAACCGAATTTTTAACCGGACGGATTAGCCATCCCCCAGATTTTGATTTGTCTGTCTTGACTGCCGGTAATCAATCGCTGGCCATCAGGAGTCATGGCGATCGCCCAGATCCGCCCCTGGTGTTCCTGTAAGGTTTGTAAACATTCCCCAGTGGTAGGATGCCAAAACCGCAGGGTTTCGTCCCAACTGGCCGTAACAATGGCCATCGGCTCGGTCAAGATCAGCACGCCGGTAATTTCCTTGGAATGACCCCGTACCATCTTCCGGCAACGCCCCTGGGCCACATCCCAAATACTTAAGACTTTATGTTTACTGCTGGCCACTAACCAGGCATTATCCGGGGCGATCGCCAAATGTTCAAACTGCTGAGAACGGCTTTGCCAAACCTGTAAACAATCCCCGGAGCGCATTTCCCAACAGCGAATTGTACCGTCCCAACTACTGCTCAAAAGATATTGATTATCCGTCGTTAAAATCAGCGAATTAATATCCCCTTGATGACCTTTTAAGACCTGTAAACATTTCCCAGTTGCCATCTCCCACAGCCGAATTTGTTTATCCCAACCCCCACTGATTAAATATTGATTATCGTCGGTTATGACGATCGCATTGGCAATCACCGGTTCGCCCGCTTCTGTTTGTAAACTATAGCGACAATCACCAGAGTCTAAATCCCAAATTTTAAGGCTCTCATCCCAACTCGCCGTCACCAAAACCTGTTGATCCCTTGTCACCCGAATTAAATTCACCTTGGTAAATTCCGGGTAGGAAGCCAGACACTCCCCGGTTGTTAAATCCCACATTTTGAGGGTTGCATCTAACCCCCAACTCCAGAACCGTTGACCATCCGCCGCGATCGTCAACGCATAAACAGAGCCTTGATGCCCCGCAAGGGTTTGTAAACAAGTAAAACCTTGACCAAAACTCACGGCTCGATCCTGAAAAGAATGAAAGATAGCAGGGTTATCACAAACTCTCTCATCGTTAATTTATCTCATCGTTGATTTAAGAGAGAGAGCCATTTTCAGCCAATATACAAGACCAATTTTCCCTTTGTCAAAGTCTTTTTCCTCCATTTTACCCCTCAGCGTCAGGAATCGGATCGAGCCGCCCCACGCCATCGCCAGACCACCGGGATCAACCCACAACTCCCATTTTTCGGGTTTTTAAAGAGTTCCCGATATGGGGTACACTGAAGCCTGGGGCTAATTTGCAGAGGTTATAGACCTGGAAAAAAGATTCGTTCCCCAGATTTAGTTGTTTTTTAGGAGTTTTGCCCTTATGTCTGCCCAATCTGCCGTCGGTTCGATTGAAACTAAAGGTTTTCCTGGAATTTTAGCTGCGGCTGATGCAATGGTTAAAGCGGGAAGAATTACGATTGTCGGTTATATTCGCGCCGGCAGTGCCCGTTTTACGCTCAACATTCGGGGCGATGTGCAGGAAGTCAAAACCGCAATGGCCGCAGGCATTGAAGCCGTCAACCGTACCGAAGGAGCCGCCCTAGAAACCTGGGTGATTATCCCCCGTCCCCACGAAAACGTCGTCGCCGTTCTCCCCATTGACTATAGCGATGAAGTGGAACCGTTCCGTCAAGCCGCCGAAGGGTTAGTCCGTCGTTAACCAGCCCCTCGTAAAAAGCGTTAGCCCGTCTTCGTCTTTCTTCTTTTCCCTAGAATTGCCTGGTATTTTGATTTTCCTACGACAAAGCGTCAAACTTCATGGTAGGATAAACAACAACAGCAAAACTGCGATCGCAACGTTCCCAGAGAATTTCCGCCAAGAAATCCTGCGTTGCCCGCACCTATTCATGGGAATTACGCCGATGTTTAAAAAATTAGGATTATTACTGGCCAGCTTGCTTCTCCTCGTTACCAGTTTCTTTGCTTCCGTTGACTCGGCGGCGGCAGATAGCGTCAAAGTAAAAATGGGTACGGACGGAGGACAATTAGGCTTTGAACCGGCCACTGTGACCATTAAAGCAGGAGATACAGTGGAATGGGTAAATAATAAGCTTGCGCCCCATAACGTGGTGTTTGAAGGTCAAGATAAACTGTCCCATAAAGCCATGGTCTTTTCGCCCGGCGAATCCTTTTCCAGTACCTTCACTGAACCGGGTGAATATGCCTATTATTGCGAACCCCATCGCGGTGCCGGCATGGT
>JAYKIP010000357.1:0-4795 GCA_035286205.1 Merismopediaceae cyanobacterium | reverse complement strand
AACCTGTAATCAACTGGGCATAGGAGCGCATCGGTCATCGTGGTATCTCAATATAATGCGGCTGACCTTGAACAAAAATGGCAAAAACGCTGGGCGGAACTGGGCCTAGACCAAACGCCGACGGACTCAACTCAGCCACAATTTTACGCGCTGTCCATGTTCCCCTATCCCTCCGGTAGTCTGCACATGGGTCATGTTCGGAACTATACCATGATGCACATTTTCATCAATATAAAAAGCGATCGCCATTTAGAGAATCCCTTCCTGACGTAATCTTGTTACTAAAGGAGAAGTTCCAGCCTCTAAGCGTAGCCTTTCAGCATATTCAAAACGTCGCCGCATATCTTGATCAATTTCTTGCTTGTGTTCCCAATAATAGGCTAAAGCCGAATAAATTTGACTCATAGTAAGATGAGGATATTGAAAATGTAACTCCTCTGGACTCCAACCGTAGGCATGAATAGAAGTTACTAATTCAACAACCTTCATAGAAGTTCCTTTAATAAAGGGAACCTGATCTTCGTCTATCAGAATAAATTTATAATCCGTGTTTAGCGTTGTAGTCATAGATTCTCTTTGCGAAATTATTTAAAATTATGGACAAAACTTCTTATTGCTTTATTGCCGAAAATTTTGTTAATCAATCCTTCTCATTTGTTCTCCTCATAAATCTCAGAAGCCCTGGTTTGAATAGCTTCTTTTCGTTATCTGGGAAGTTGACTTAACTCCTCAGATAAAGTAGTGAATTTTGCCATTAATTTTTATTATCACTGATTTCCAGGTGATCCTTCTACAAGTAGAATTATAGCAAAATTGTTAACCAACCGATCGCCGCACCGCCCAAAATTAACCAAGCTGAATTGAGGGAAAATCGCCAAAGCAGTAAACCACTCAACAGACACAACCCCACCGTTAAATAATCTACTAACGCATTTTGCCCCAACGTTACCGTTACCCCGGCCATTAAACCCAACGAAGCCGCATTGACCCCCGCTAAAAATCCTTTAACCCAAGCCGATTGTTTTAAGCGATTCACCCAGGGATGCACCAAACCCACTAACAAAAAAGCCGGTAAAAAAATGCCAACCGTTCCCGCGATCGCCCCGATATTACCCGCCAATAAATACCCCACAAACGTTGCTGTTGTAAATACTGGGCCAGGCGTAAATTGACCGATCGCCACCGCATCTAATAACTGTTGAGAAGTTAACCAGTGATAGTTTTCGACCAATTCCCGTTGCAAAAAAGCCAACAATACATAACCGCTACCGTACAACACCGAGCCAATTTTTAAAAAGAATAGAAACACGGTTAAAGCATTGGGAGAATTAACGGCTTTTGGAGTCGGTATTTGAGCTAATCCGGCCATCCCCGGCCAGAAAAAAAGTCCCATCCCTTGAGCATTTCCGAGACCTTGCCGAATCCCCATCACCACCAGTCCCAAGACCATTAACATCATAATTTCTGACCATCCCAAACCATAACCGACCCCGGCGGCGATCGCGGCCAAGAGCGTTAATTGACCTTTAATCGCACTCCGTCCCAACTTCACCAGTGCTTGACCCACAATGGCAATGATCACTGGTTTAATGCCATACATTAACCATCCCATCTGGGGAAACGTTTGGTACTGAGCATAGAGAACTGCTAACCCCCAAACCAACCCCATCGCCGGTAAAATAAAACAACTCCCCGCAATCCAAAGCCCTAACCAACCTCCCCTTTGATACCCAATATGAATCGCTAATTCTGTTGAATTGGGGCCAGGAATTAACTGGGTAATGCCCAATAAATCTAACAATTCTTCTCGCGTTAACCACTGTCGTCTTTGTACTATTTCATGATCCATCAGGGCGATATGGGCCGCCGGGCCGCCAAAGGCCGTAAACCCTAACCGCAAAAACACTTGAGCTAATTCTTTAAGTCGTTTTCTGCGTTCCGCCGGCGATAAATCTTGAGAAGCAGTGGGTAAAGGATGCTCTGATTCCATAGGCTCCACCCCAGACAACATCCAGTCAAATTTTAAGCGAGATTGTCTCTAACAGAAGCCCAATAGACTCCGCTCTTAAGCGATAAACGTAAAGGCCAAAATCCCATCATTAAAGTCATTATCACTGATATTGGACAAGTTCCCCGGCAAATCCTCAAAACCGAAGGTATTATTCCCGCGATCGCGTAAATGTTCGGCTCCATCGGGATTCGCTGATCCAAAGGAGAAGTAAGCTACCTCATGGGTCATAAAGTTTTCTAGGGTTGCCGCTAGGTTATCCGGGTTTTTCGCTAAAAATGCCTGGATACTGCCTTGCAGACTGCCTCCCAGATTGCCCCCATTGACAATGACAAAAGGTGCGTAGCGTTGACCTCCTTCCAACAACACATCCCCAAATTCGGTCGCGGTGGTGCTGGATTGGTTACCTTCTCCACTGGCCCGCAAGATAAAGTTATCTACCGCTTGACTTAAGGCGGTGCGGGCATAACCGGCTTGTCCGGGTTGAATTAACTCTTTTACGTTGCCATCCCCATCCAAATCGAGGGTATCGAAAACAGCTCCGTTATCATCCGCCACTTTATACAGACCCACAATATTGTTGAATAAAGCCCCCGTCTGTTTGAGTCCCTCCTCATCGGCTTTCACTTGTACCGTTCCCGGTAAATTGCCAAAGTTGAACACGAGGGAACCTTGCCCATTACCCGTGTTTTTAAACAGTTGGGTTTGGGGGCTTACGGGTTGATCGGGCAGATTGGTCATCGTGAGGACAAAATCCGCTGTTGCGTCAGGTGTGGCATTCGGCTCAGGTTTGAGGGTGGTATCCGTCACTGCTACCGTGATGTTATAGAGGTCTTGGGCTTCAAAGTCTGCCTTACCGACAAAGAACAATTCATAGTCACGAATCTCGAAACTGCTTTGATCTTCTCCTACCAAGGACAGACTATTTGTCCCCAGCGCATCATCGGTGATCTGAATTTCCGCTACTTTAATCCCTTTCTGGGTATCGGTATTTTCGGCGATCGCCTGAGTTGTCTTGGTGAGAATGACGGCGGTGGGAGCTTCATTGACATCGGTGATTTTTAAAGTGAAGCTTTGAGCCAGATCGGGAGTTACCCCAACGGTTTGATCATCCACATTAACGGTCACTTCATAGCTATTTTGGGCTTCAAAATTGAAAGTTCCACCAACATAATACAGAGCTAAATCCCGAATTAAGAAGCGATCCTTATCCCGTCCTGTTAAGAACAGATTATTGATTCCTAAACCATCGTCTTCGACTCCTAAATCAGCAACTTTAAATTCTGACGCAACATCTGCGTCTTCCGCTAACTCTGTAATCGCCTTCTGGAACGTCAGGGCTGTCGGTGCTTGATTAACAGAAGTTTCATTGAGGTCATTAATCGTAATAACCAGAGTTTTCTCAAAAGTGAGTCCAGCTTGATCGGTTGTTTTGACCCGAATATTGTAACTATTTTGGGTTTCAAAATCGGGAGAATGATTAATCTGTAATTGATTACCAACAATCGAGAATGCCGTGTTATCGGTATCTCCCTCCCCAGCGACCAAACTATAGGTAAAAGTATCCTCTGCATCGGAGTCAGTGCTAGAAAAAGTCCCAATCGCTGTGTTAGCGGGCACATTTTCATCTACGGTGGTAGCACTTAATCCTAAATCCGTTGGCGTTTCATTCACATCATTAACGGTGATGGTCAACTCTTTTTCCCAAATCAAACCATCTTGATCCATCGTTTGAACACGAATATTATAATGATCTTGCGTTTCAAAATCCGGGGAATCGTTAATCAATAATTGATCATTGACAATGGAGAAAGTAGCATTATCTGGATCGCCATCACCTTCCACTAAACGATAGGTAAAAGTATCATTCGCGTTGGAATCAAGGGTAGTTAATGTTCCAATAACACTATTCACCGGTGAATTTTCATTAATGCCAGTCGAACTTAGCTCTAAATCGGCGGGGAAACTCAGACCCTTACTTTCTAACAATTGATCAATGGCTTCATTAACCGTTGTGGGAGCCATTGACCCCGCTCCTAACTGGGCTAAAATATTCGCTAAATTGAATTGCAGATCGGTTTTGAGGGCATTTAGATTGGCAATGACATTATCAACACTGGAGTCCCCAACGATGGTTGAAACTAAGTGAGTCCCAGACACTAACACCTTCGTTAAAATATCAACCACTGCCGCCGACTGTTCCTCGGTAAACGCAATGTCAACTCGATGAATTAAATTAGTAACCAGACTATCTAAGAAAGATAAATTTTGGAAACTACCATTTTCTTCATTGTATAAACTCAGGGCGATCGCCTCGATGACTAAATCGGTTACTTGAGCCGGGGTTTGATTGGTAATACCAGAGACTAATTGGGTTAAAAGCGCGATCGCACTTTGCGTCACAACATGGCTGGCATAAACCTGTTTGCCATTACTATCCCCATCCTCTAGCGCAGACATAGGATTAAAGGTTAATAAATCCAGATTGTCCGCTAAACCAAATACCTGCTTAATTTTGGCTTCCGCTAACCCTAACTCAATCCCATTTTGCTGTAATTTTTGCACCAAACTGGTTAAGGGGGTAATCATCGTGGCATTAACTGGGGCAAAGAAGGGCGTGCTAATCTGTAACCCGGTGGCCGTATCAAGACCGTTGATAACCGCTAAACGACCATCTTGATCATCAATTTTGCCATTCCGATTGCGATCAAAAGGCACTAAGCCCACCGATAGATTGAAACTCCCTTCATCGTTACTGGCGGCGGAAACTTCTCCTGCATCCAGTTG
>JAYKIP010000356.1:0-5704 GCA_035286205.1 Merismopediaceae cyanobacterium | reverse complement strand
TTGTCGGGATTGCTTGACGGTAAGAGGAGTCAATTAAAGACTGTAGCCCCAAATCATCCGTTAGCAACTTCATCAAGTCCGATGAGTTTAACTGGTAGGGATAATTCTGAGTCTTTTGCCAATTTCTAAGTTTAACGGGGGATTCGGCCCAGACAACAAACTTCCCCGATCGCCGAAAATCCTGGTTAGCGTTAGCATCGGGAATCCAAGTGCCATGGAGAATCTGCATATTAGTCATGATCGGCTAGAATTAAACAGCTTAACCTCACCCGCAGGCAAATCAAAATTATAGAAAATCGTTGGCTAATTTTAGCATAGTGCTTGGGCCGTGTGTTGTTTCTAGACTGGGGGGACAAGAATCGCTAAAAAACAGACTGTATAAGGGAAGTAGCCCTTAAGCCCCGTTGATAATTAGCCGATTGATGATCGCCCTCTCCCAAAATTATCGCCCTCTCCCAAAATTATCGCAGTTAATTCTCAAAAATTCGGTAGGTTGGGTTAAGGAACGCAACCCAAAAAAATTAAGGGAATATTGTTTGTGTAGATATTTTGGGTTTCCTTTTGTCAAAATAACCCACGAAGCGGCGATCATACCTGTTTTTATTTTTTAAGATATGATGTGAGAAAGTCGATAATTGCCGTAGCGATTTTGTATTTCGATGTCAGAAGCAACCATGAATCCCACTGAACTTATTAACCATCTTCTTGAATCAGCCGACAATCTTGAAAAAGCAGCACAATTGCTTGAATACCTGCTGTCCGACGATTGTAGGCTCAATTCAGATGGAACGATTACCCTATTTGGGCAACGAAAACTCGTTGATAGAGTTCGAGGACTGTCCGTCACAGTACGTCCAAATGAACATCCACCACCACATTTTCATGTAATTGGGAATGGATTAGATGCATCATTCTCAATCGTTGATTGTACGCATATTGCGGGGAAAATTTCATCAAACGAAAAATGTATTATTTTGTATTGGTATGAAAAAAAACGTCCTTTATTAATTGCAATTTGGAACTCTACTCGCCCAACCAATTGTCCAGTTGGCCCAATAAGTGAAACTCATGCCTGAAATTGATTAAGCGACGTTGCTTAATCAGGGTATGAAATCGAGTTTTGCATACATCTGAAAACCAGTGTGAGTCAATGTTTTAAAAATTGGGTCGTGTTCTGAATCTGTGGGCAAGAGCACCAAGAATAAATGGACTCAAGGCGTTTCAGAAAAAACGATCTACAGATCGAGAACATCACGAAGCGATTAACCCGTCTTTCCAGTTTTTGGGCGTAACATCTTTCTGTTTTTATTGGATGACTTCAAATTTATTCCCATGTAAGCAGGATATTTTCCTTCTTACAGGTTTTTTGAATTTCTTCGAGACTGCTTTTTGTAATCTCTCCAAATAGATGGATTCGCTGCCGATGATTTGGGTAATGGTGTCCATAGCATTTGATTTGACCGATCGCACCTTTCCAGTTTTTGGCATTTTTAAGCTCAATAATTTCCGTTTTGGTAACGATGTCTATTCGCCCAACAGAGGTATTTACTTCTGTTTGGCCGTTGAGTCGTTTCGCCAGGCGATCACGGTAAAACTTCTCTGAGCCTTGAATCGGCTTGCTGATAACCTCTTTGGGCTTTGTGTCGTTAATTAATCCCGCCAGGTCTCGAATACCTTTCCTAATAAATGATTGCAACGGGGTCGGCTTAGTCCTTTTTGTCTTCCTGCTCATCCTTGCCGCCCTCAAACATTTTGACAATTCCATAGCCTGCTAATCCTAATACTGCCCCAACTGCTGCGACGGGAGCCATCGTTACGCTAAAGGCGGTTCCTGCAAAGGCCAATCCCATCCCTCCAACGACAGCAGATGTCACTCCGCCAACGCCTGCCCCAACTACTGCGGCCCCGATTGCGGTAACGTCTTGCTCTTCAATTGCTTTTTTTGCTCCATAGAATGCGGTTCCTGCTACTGTCCCTGCTGCAGCGATAGGGGCCATTCCCAGCCCAATCGCTCCACCGCCTGCGGCTAAACCAACTCCACCCACGACTGACGATAATCCCGCCCCAACTACGGTTCCTGTGACTGCGGCGATCGTAGCGTCTTGCATTTCGTTTGAGTCTTTGTTTTGATCAGTCATTAGTCTAGTCCTTTTGTTAAAAGCTTTAAAAGTGTAGGATGGGTTAGCACAGCGTAACCCGCCAAGTATATTGATTATTATAACAACAAAACAGTATGACGATCATAAGGAATGAGTTATCAGAATCGGTTCACATCCGCGATCGCGCTCCCGTTTCAAAAAATGATCGCTAAAAAGTTAGATAAATTTTTCAATAAGCTAAGTCATGATCAGAATGTAGTGATAAAAATCTTAAATAATCGCCTTCTCGAACAGCAATGGCTCGACATTTTTGAGTAATTCTCAGACTATACAACCTTTCGCCCTGTTTACCTTTTTTAGAATGAATCAATTCCCATTTTAAACCTTGATCTTGGTAAAGTTGCTCCCAAGTAAGCTGAGAAATTTTTCTGAGGATTTTTAAGGTAGCAAGGGCTTCTGGTTTGGGTAAGGTAAATAAACTTTGTTGAAAAATAGGGTTATTGAGATCGAGTAATATTCTACTCATTGTTTTGTAATTGGGTTTCTAAGAAATCTAAATCTGATGTTTGAGGCGGATGATGGCGATTCCATTCTAGGGCTTGGTCAAGTTTCTCTAAAAACAATGGTTGCTGTAACCAATCTTCATGAGAGTCAGAGTGAGCTAATAGGAGATGATAAAAGGCGTTCCATTCTTGACCCCATTGTTCTAGGTCAATGACAACAGCTTTTTTTTCACCCTGGTCGTCTATGATATATTGAATTCCTTGCATAAATTTTAAATTTCAATACTTTAACTTAATGATAACAAACAATTTGGTTTAATCAATAACAGGAAGGCGATCGCCCCTTATCTATCAAAAAAAAGCCCCCTTATTCAGGGGGGGAGGGGGGATCAAATCCCTATAAAATTATTCAATGCCGGCTCCAACTAATTCGCGGGTTTCCGTAGGTGTGACAACCACCTTACCCTCTTCATTAATATCTACAAGAGCCGAAGACCCCTCGCGTAAACGACCGGACAGAATTTCTTCTGCTAACACATCCTCTAACAGACGCATAATCGCTCGACGTAAAGGCCGCGCCCCGTAGGCCGGATTAAAGCCTTCTTCCACTAACCGCTCTTTGAACTTGTCCGTCACACTGAGAGCAATATTTTTCTCGACTAAACGAGTAAAGACATCGCGTAACAGAATTTCGGCAATTTCTTTGACTTCCTCTTTATTCAATTGACGGAAGACAATGATTTCATCCAAACGGTTGAGAAATTCAGGACGGAAATAGTTTTTCAACTCTTCGTTAACCAAAGACCGAATGCGATTATATTGCGCCTCCGATTGGTCGTCCGTAAACTCAAACCCAAGACCGCCGCCACCTTTTTCAATGACTTTGGAACCAATGTTCGAGGTCATAATTAACAACGTATTTTTAAAATCTACGGTGCGACCTTTCGCATCAGTCAGGCGACCATCTTCTAAAATCTGCAACAGCATATTGAAGATGTCCGGGTGAGCCTTCTCAATCTCGTCAAAGAGAACAACGGTATAGGGACGACGACGCACAGCCTCGGTTAACTGACCGCCTTCGTTATAACCCACATAGCCGGGGGGCGAACCAATCAACTTGGATACCGTGTGCCGTTCCATAAATTCCGACATATCCAGACGGATCATGGCTTCCTCGGAACCGAAGAAATAGGCCGCCAACGCTTTGGTTAACTCCGTTTTGCCGACCCCTGTAGGCCCAGAGAAAATAAAACTGGCGATCGGACGATTGGGATTTTTGAGACCTACCCGCGCCCGACGAATGGCCCGCGAGACCGCTTTGACCGCATCCTCTTGACCAATCAGGCGTTGATGGAGGGTATCTTCCATGTGTAACAGCTTTTCGGACTCGGTTTCCGTTAGTTTGTTAACTGGTACACCCGTCCAAGAGGCGACAATGTGGGCGATTTCTTCCGACGTGACTTGCGGTTCATCGCTATCGCCTTCGTTTTTCTTAGCCGAGGCAATGTCTCGGATTTGCTGTTTGATTTCTTTTTCTTTATCGCGCAGTTGACCCGCTTTATCGAAATCCTGGGCGCGGACAGCATCATCTTTTTGTTTGAGAATCTGCCGTAATTCTTTATCTAATTCCTTGGCCGCCGGGGGCAATTGGGAATTAATTAACCGTACCCGCGAACCGGCTTCATCAATCAGATCGATCGCCTTATCGGGCAAATACCGGTCTGAGATATAGCGATCCGACAGTTTAGCGGCGGCTTCCAGGGCTTCATCGAGGATTTTCAGTTTGTGGTGCTGTTCGTACCGTTCCCGCAGACCAAAGAGAATCTCAATGGTTTCATCAACGGAAGGCTCACCCACCATCACCGGTTGAAAACGACGCTCTAGGGCCGCATCCCGCTCGATATGTTTGCGGTACTCGTCCAAAGTGGTGGCACCGATACATTGCAATTCGCCCCGTGCTAAGGCCGGTTTGAGAATATTGGCGGCATCAATGGCTCCTTCGGCGGCCCCGGCTCCGATCAGGGTATGGACTTCATCAATCACGAGAATGACATTCCCCGCCTGGCGAATTTCATCCATGATCTTTTTGAGCCGTTCTTCAAATTCCCCTCGGTATTTGGTTCCTGCCACCAGTAAGCCGATGTCCAGGGTCATCACCCGTTTTTCTTCGAGGATGTCGGGAATGTCTTTATTAGCAATGCGCTGGGCCAACCCTTCGGCGATCGCTGTTTTACCGACTCCCGGTTCCCCAATCAAGACGGGGTTATTCTTGGTACGACGACCGAGAATTTGAATCACCCGCTCAATTTCCTTTTGGCGACCGACAACGGGATCGAGTTTCCCTTCGCTGGCCAATTGGGTGAGGTTAGAACCAAATTCATCCAGCGTTGGAGTCTTATTGCGACCACCACCACCGCCAACCCCAGCACCGACTTCCGCCGTTTCGCCCAGCATCCGGATGACCTGGGTACGAACCTTAGAAAGGTCAACGCCTAAGTTCTCTAACACTCTAGCGGCTACGCCTTCCCCTTCTCGAATTAAACCGAGTAATAGGTGTTCCGTGCCAATGTAATTGTGGCCTAACTGGCGGGCTTCTTCGAGGGAGAGTTCCAAAACCCGTTTAGCCCTAGGGGTGAAGGGAATTTCCACCGCCACAAATCCTGAACCGCGCCCGATGATTTTCTCCACTTCAATACGGGCATCCTTGAGATTAACCCCCATTGACTTGAGAACCTTAGCGGCGACTCCTGTGCCTTCACCAATCAAGCCCAAGAGAATCTGTTCCGTGCCAACGAAATTGTGTCCGAGGCGGCGGGCTTCCTCTTGAGCGAGCATGATGACTTTAATGGCTTTTTCTGTAAAGCGTTCAAACATGACCTAAATCCATCACCTCAGCTTGCCCTGTGTATGGCTAATTCTAGCACAGTCATTTTGGTGTGCTGTTATCTGACAGACACCTTCTCGGTTAGAATGGCGGTTAACTGGAAAGGTGTGCCCACTCTATCGGGTGACGCTTTTTACCAGCAGACTAGGGATGACCAAGGGTTGATCCCCTGGGCTTTGACCTTTTTCCCCGATACGGCAATTGCTACCTTTGTTATG
>JAYKIP010000355.1:0-2771 GCA_035286205.1 Merismopediaceae cyanobacterium | reverse complement strand
TGCCTAGGGAGTTCTACGTCCCAGGGGTTAAAGTCAGCTAAATTGAGCAGTATCGAGAATCTTGTTCGGGAGTCGTGACGGTGGAAAAAGGTAAACTCATCGAATTTCGGCACCAGGGCGATCGCCGGTTAGCCGTAGTGGATCGTCCCGATGGCAAAAAAGATTGGATTGTGGTGGATCAGGGGGGGCTATCCCACAAAATCCGTCCCCAACGCATCGAGTATGAAGTGCCTGGCGGCCCCTACCAACCCCAGGATATTCCTGGCTTTTTAGCGGCAGTGAGTACCTACCTTGACCCGGAGTCTCTCGAAGTCGCCTGGGAATTTTTTGTGGAAGAAGGAAAAAATATTACCCCCCAGGATTTAGCTGAATTATTATTTTCCGCGACAGAACCGGCCTTTTGTTACACCGCCCACTGTCTTTTGTCTGAGGATAGAATTTACTTCAAAAACAAAGGCGACACCTACGAACCCCGTTCCCTGGCCCAGGTGGAAGAAATTAAACACCAACAGGCCGTTGAACTCCAACGTCAACAGGAACGCGAAGGCTTTATTGTCCGTTTACAGCAGGCTCTTGCCGGAGAAACTGTTATCTGGACAGACAGCGATCGCCCCCGTATCGAAAGTTTAGAAAAACTGGTTTTACAACCCGAACTAAGCCACCGTCCCGCCCTAGAACTATTACAGACCTTAGAACGCCCCCAAACCCCTGAAGCCGCGTTAACTCTCCTGATAGAATTAGGCTGGTGGAATCGCCACGAAAACCTATTTTTGCGCCGTAGTTCCTATCCCCGTCAGTTTTCTCGTAAGGTACTTGACTTGGCCTACTCACTGCTGGACGCTACGATTCCTGACCCCGATCGCCAACGCCTGGATTTACTGTCCCTCAAGGTTTATACCATTGACGACGAAAGTACCGAGGAGATTGACGACGGCTTAAGCGTGGAATTTTTGGGAGAGGATAACTATCGTCTATGGGTTCATATTGCCGATCCCAGTCGCTTAGTCTCCCCCAACGATGAGTTAGATTTAGAGGCCCGCAAACGTAGTACCACCTTATATTTACCGACGGGCATGATCTCCATGTTTCCGACGGAATTAGCCACCGGCCCCATGAGTTTAGTGCAAGGGCAAATCTGTCCCGCCTTGAGTTTTGGGATCACCCTTAGCTCCGCCGGTGAAGTCCTCGATTACCGCATTCATGCCAGTTTTATTAAGCCCACCTATCGCCTGACCTACGAAGATGTAGATGAAATGTTGCAGATGGGCATTCAAGCGGAACCGGAACTGGAAATTTTAGCCAAGGCCGCCAAACTCCGTCACGAATGGCGCAAATCCCAGGGGTCTATCAATATCCAAATGCCGGAAGCAATTATTAAAGTCAAATCCGAAGAGGAAATCAGCATTCAGGTCTTAGACAGTTCGTTTTCACGGCAGTTAGTGGCCGAGATGATGATTCTCGCTGGGGAAGTGGCGGGTCGGTACTGTCAAGAACACCAAATTCCCGTGCCGTTTCGCGGTCAACCCCAACCGGAATTACCCCCCGAAGAGGAATTATTGTTATTGCCTCCTGGCCCGGTGCGAGCCTGTGCGATGCGTCGTTGTATGCCCCGCAGTGAAATTAGTATTACCCCCTACCGTCATGCCAGTTTAGCCCTCGATGCCTATACCCAGGTTACCTCCCCCATTCGCCGTTATACGGATTTGCTCACCCATTTTCAATTAAAGGCCCATTTACGGGGGGATAATCTACCGTTTTCGGGGGATCAAATTCAACAAATTTTGTATAGTGTGACCCTTTCTTCCCAGGAGGCAACTTCCGTTGAACGTCAAACCAATCGTTATTGGAGTTTGGAATATCTCCGACGCAATGCCGATCAAGTGTGGCAGGGGTTAATGTTGCGTTGGCTACGGGAAGATGAAAATTTAGGGTTAATTTTATTGGAAGAATTGGGTTTGGAATTACCCCATCGTTTTGAACGTCCTATTACTCCCGGCGATCGCCTAGCGGTACAAGTCAGTCGGGCTGATCCCCATCGAGATGAAATTCGTTTTCGGGAATTATTAGCCCAGGAAAATGGCAGTATCTCACTGTTGTAATTGTGATGGTCAGTGGGGCAAGTGGGATACCTCTCCCCTAGGAAATTATGAGGATTGGCCATTCCCAAGGCGAGTTTAGACTAATAGCCAGGTGAAATAGACTCAGCCATCACAACAAGCTGAATCAAGAGAGAAAAATTGTTACGAACAACTCAAGCTCGCCTTTTCTTGCTCTTAACAGAGGGAGAATATCTCTTTTTGACCGTTGGATAACGGATTCTCGCAGTCCGTTTTTTCCCTTTGGGCCAGCCCGGCGATTTTCCTCGGGGTTTGGGTTCACAGGCGGGAGTGCCAATCACCGCTAAAATTGAGACAAAACCTGGGGGACAATCTTGGAATATCCCACGTGCCAGCCATAATTGCCAGGTGAGATAGGGGCATCAAATCACTCCAAGATTCTTCCTGTTCGGGGTAGCGAGTTTGGATAAAGTCCAGTGTAATCGTTGTTTGGCAAAGCGATTCCAGTGGTCAATCTGAAAACGTTGGGCATAAAGGGGGCAAAGCAACCGTTACCGCCTTATGGTACATTGCTTTGCCTAAAACTTTTCAAACACACCCTTAAAAACCAATTTCCACATCTTCGAGAATACCTAACGCATCAGGAATCAAAATGACAGCGGAGTAATAAAGACTAAGTAAATAAGACTTAATTCCCTGATTGTTAATTCCCGT
>JAYKIP010000354.1:0-2823 GCA_035286205.1 Merismopediaceae cyanobacterium | reverse complement strand
TGATCAATTAATTCTAAAATGTAGGTGGCATAGAGATAACGCACGGTCACTGGCGGGTCTTTCCGCATCCACACCGCATCCATTTCCTCTAAACATTGCCAACTCGGTTCACTTAATTCATACCATTGGGGAACCGCTACCCATAGCCCATTTTCGAGGGTCACGGGGATAAGTTTAACCGCTTGTAAATTGGCCCAGGCTTGACCATTGATCACGCTGAGTTGATGGACTTCGGTAATCCAAACCTCATGGCCCTGCTCCTGGGCGGCTTCCATTAGGGCAACGGTGGTATCATGGGTCGGATCGAGACGGGCGATCGGGTCAATAATAAAGGCCAATTTCACAGTTAGGGTTCCTCAAACTAAGCGGCTAAGAGCGGATCGAGTCTTCCCTGGGCATTGAGAGCATAGAGGTCATCACAACCGCCAATATGCTTGTCATCAATAAAAATTTGGGGTAAACTCCGACGACCTCCGGCGCGATCGCTCATTTTTTCACGGGCCTCATTGTCACCATCAATACAGTATTCCGTAAAATCAACCCCCTTTTTCTGAAGGAGAGCCTTCGCACGGATACAGAAAGGGCAGGTACTCCAGGTATAGATTTCGACTTTCGCGGCCATAATCAAGTGTGAGCAAAATTAATTCACCCTTTATCTTAGGGGATTTTAGCGGCGATCGCCTTGCCAATTTCCAAAGAAGCCGTAGCGGCCGGTGAAGGAGCATTACAAATATGCAGAGCTTGGTCGGCTTCAAGAATAAGAAAATCTTCCACTAATTGCCCGTCATTTCTTAAAGCCTGAGCGCGAATCCCCGGCGGATTAGGAAGAATATCATCCCCCGTCACCTCTGGAATTAACTGCTGTAAACTCCGCACAAAGGCCGCCTTACTAAAAGACCGAATAATTTCCTGGAGTCCCTCCGACCAATGTTTACTGGCCAACCGCCAAAAGCCGGGATAGGTCATCACTTCACTAAAATCTTGCCAATCAAAATCCGTTTTTCCGTATCCTTCTCGTTTCAGGTTTAAAACGGCATTGGGACCGGCATGAATACTGCCATCAATCATCCGCGTAAAATGCACGCCTAAAAAGGGAAAATCGGGGTTGGGAACCGGATAAATCAGATTTTTCACTAAATAGCGTTTTTCCGGTTTGAGTTCGTAATATTCACCCCGAAACGGCACAATCTTTGCCGAAGGATTGACTCCCCCTAAGCGGGAAAGGCGATCGCTTTGTAACCCCCCACAATTAATTAAAAATTTGGCTTGAATCGGATTTTGACTCGTTTCTAGGGTATAGCCATCAGCCTCTTTGAGAATCTTTAACACCTGGGTTTGTAAATGAATTTCTCCCCCCTGTTCTTGAATTAATTCCCCATATTTGCGGCACACTTGCCGATAGTCAGTAATCCCGGCCGTCGGTACATAAATCCCGGCTAAACACGACACATAAGGCTCTCGTTCCTTGACTCCCTCTGCACTCAGTTTTTCCACCTTCAAACCATTTTGTAACCCCCGTTGATAGAGATTTTCCAGTAACGGTAATTCCTTTTCTTGAGTCGCCACAATCACTTTACCGCAGACATCGTAGGGAATCCCGTATTGTTGACAAAATTCCACCAGGGCTTGATTACCTGTCTTTGTAAAGGTTGCTTTAAAACTCCCCGGTTTATAATAGACCCCGGAATGAATGACACCGCTATTATGGCCCGTTTGATGAAACGCTAGGGTACTTTCCTTTTCCAAAACAGCAACTTTTGCCTGGGGAAAACGACGACCGATAAACAGAGCAGAAGAAAGCCCGACAATACCACCACCAATAATTACAAAATCGTAGGCCATAAATTAAAGAATAACAATAATATTAGTCTGAATCCTAGATCAATTCTAGAATTTTTAGATGAATATCCAAGTTGATCATCAATATTGGATTTCCGACTTCATTCTTTCTAGGGTTGTGTGCATTTGATCAAACATTTGTTGGGGAGTCATACCAAATTGACCTAACTGGGTTTTCAGTTGTTCAACCGTCATTTTTGCCATAAAATCTTCTGATAATTCAAATCGTTTCATGAAAATTTTATAACGTTCCATCAATTCTTCCATTTTTTCAATGAAAATTATCTTACCTTCGCGGTCAAATTTACCGTATTCCCCCCCTAATTGAATCAGAGATTGATAATCGTCAAAAAGGTTTTTGGCTTCACTTTGAACCACTTCAGAATCAAAAAATCCCATAATCGTGTCACTCCCTTAGTAAAATGTTAAAAGCTAGGGTTTTCTTAAAGACTTTCCCCATATTTTAAAATAATCAGAACTGATCGTAAAATACGGTTTACCGTATCCTCACGGTTTGGAACCCGATCGCCCTCCTGTGGGTCGGAAGCCTGGGGAGCATGAATCGGTATTCTTTGACTTTATTTATACCATGTCTATTTTAGAGCCATTAACCCGTCAACCGAAAGACCGCAAAATTGCCATTGGTTTAGCTCTGGTTTCCACGATTTTGCCCTGGCCGGTGGCCGGTCTCCATAAATTCTATCTAGGGCAACCCCTCTGGGGCGGGATTTATTTTTTGCTTTGGCATACGCCGATTCCCCGGATTGCCTGTGCGATTGATGCGGTATGGTATTTGGTACAAGGCGAGATGGAATTTCAACACCAATTTAATGGGGGGGGCGGCCCTCTCCCGTTAAGCCATCAACCACCGGCGGTCAAAAATATTGCTGAGTCTCTACGGGAATTGGAGCAGTTACGGATTGAGGGGTTAGTGTCGGAATATGAATTTGAACAAAAACGTCGTCAATTAATTGACCGGATGAC
>JAYKIP010000353.1:0-13778 GCA_035286205.1 Merismopediaceae cyanobacterium | reverse complement strand
GCCGATCGCCACCTTTTAGACCGTGCCTACGGGGTGGAAAAAGTCACCTGGCCTGACCAGCAACTCCTTTATCCCCTCAGTCAATACCGCGATCGCCCCCTGAGCTACTTTTCCTTGATTATTATTTACTCTAATCCAGTAACGCCCTTATAAAAAAAGGGGATCTAAACCTCAAGCCTAGACCCCCCTCAAAACGACCTATCTAGGGTCTGCTGAATGAATGTAGAATCCTTGCCGAATAAGGCTTTCAGCCCACATTCCGCAGGTAAAACCAAGGAAAAGATTTTTTTTGTTCTATTATGGACTGGCAAAGTTGCTGAAAACAATAGAAAATCCTTAACGAAGTCAAAGTAGTGCAATAAGAAATGCGAAAAGCGGCTGGATAGTTTGTAAGGCAGAAGATTCTCTCAAAACAGTTTCTAATTTCTGCACCGATACCGTCTTAAAAAACTATTTTTTCTCTTGCTGTAACCTGCGGAATGTCGGATTTAGTCTAAAATCAAGTCCTGAAGATATCTATAATTGGTTCACTCATTGCAGCTATTGTGATGTCCCCTTTTCCCCCTCATCTCATCCTCAAATACGTACCTCACCATAACGAAAAACGCTATAGTGTTTTTTATAGTTCGAGCCTTATTGGTTTAGGATAACGGGAACCCTGCCTTTCACTGTAGGATCAAAACACTCATTGACGCAGTAACATTTCTCTCTATGGTTTCCGCAAAGATTGGCATTGTTGGTGGTAGTGGTCTTTACCAAATGGAAGCCCTCCATTCCCGACAAGAAGTGACTCTGACAACCCCCTTTGGATCGCCTTCCGATGCGTTTATTCTCGGAGAGTTAGCCGGGGTTCCCGTGGCTTTTTTAGCTCGCCATGGTCGTCATCACCATCTCACGCCCTCCGAAATTCCCTTTCGTGCCAATATCCATGGGTTTAAACAGTTGGGGGTGGATTATTTAATCTCGGCTTCGGCGGTGGGTTCCCTCTCAGAATCGGTTAAGCCTTTGGATATGGTGGTGCCGGATCAATTTCTTGACCGGACGCGATCGCGGATTTCCACCTTTTTTGGGGAAGGGATTGTTGCCCATATTGGCTTTGGTCATCCTGTTTGTCCGGCCTTAGCGGGAATTGTGGCCGAGGCGATCGCCGCCTTAAACTTACCGGAAGTGACATTGCATCGGGGGGGAACTTATGTCTGTATGGAAGGCCCCGCTTTTTCCACCATTGCCGAATCGAATTTGTATCGCAGTTGGGGAGGAACCGTGATCGGCATGACCAATTTACCGGAAGCCAAGTTAGCCAGGGAAGCAGAAATTGCCTACGCCACGATCGCCCTCGTTACTGATTACGATTGTTGGCATCCCGACCATGATCACGTCACGGTAGAAATGATTATTGAGAATTTACATCGCAACGCCAGCCATGCCCAACGGGTCATTCAGGAAGTTGTTACCCGTTTAAAGGACAATCCGCCCCCCTCGATCGCCCATGACGCACTGAAATATGCCATTTTAACGCCCTTGGATAAAGCCCCCCCGGCCACGAAAGAGAAACTCCAATTACTGTTGCAAAAATATTTGCCCGCCTAGTCCCGTCCCTCTCCAGGACTATCAAGAATCCGAGCTCCCATCTGCTAAACTGCTAGGTTATTTGTCTTTTTAACCATGACCGATATTAAACATCAACTTACGGAAGAACTTGCCCCCATGGACTGGGAAACCCTGATGCCCCATGCCAAACGGGATGCCATTATTGTGATTGACCCCGCCCTCGATTTAATTGATGTGGGAGTGGCGATCGCCGAAGACCAGGCCAACTTAGTGCAAAACTGGATTAGCGAATTACTCATTCATAAACCATCCCAGGAAGAACTGAGTCACTGGAACGACAATGTAGGGCAGGAATTTCTCACCCTAATCGTTCAGCCCTTTGTGTTAATCAAACCCATGGCCTAGAGCCAACAAAAACCCCCTGACAGGGGGCAGGAATATCGCTAAAAAAGATAGAAAAAATCAAATTGTTAGCCCTTTTTCGCCGCCGTATTACTGGTGGGTTTCGGACGAGGGAACTTAGACGCAGACACAAAATACTCCACCGGCATATTCTTCACCGCCTGGGCCATAAATTGCCGCCAAATCGGAGCCGCATACTGTCCCCCAGTTACCCCTTTCCCTAACTGACGGTTATTGTCATCACCAATCCAAACGGCTGTCGCTAATTGGGGAACATAACCCACGAACCAGACATTGCGTTCATTATCCGTTGTCCCCGTTTTACCCGCTGTCGGCCGTCCCAAATAAGCGTGTTTACCGGTGCCCCCATTCACCACCGAGGCTAAAACAGAGGTCGTAGAAGCCGCCGCCCAGGGATCTAACACCAACTTTGGTTTGGGCGTGTTATCCACTAACACATTACCTTGGCTATCCGTGACCCGTAAAATGATCGTCGGCTCAGAATACCAACCATTACTGGCTAAAGTAGCGTAGGCAGTGGCCATTTCCAACGGTTTTAAATCCACCGAACCCAATGGCAAGGACAACACCGGCATAATCGGACTCTTGATACCCATCCGATGGCAATTTTCCACCACCTTGTTCATGCCCACTTTATTACCCAGTACCACCGCCGGGATATTCTGGGAAACCATCACCGCACTACGAATGGACATGGCTCCCGAAAAACCGCCCCCATAGTTTTTGGGCGAGTAAATCAATCCTCCATCCCGGAGACGAATGGGAGCATCCATCACCATGGACTCAGGGGTATATTTCCCACTGGCAAAGGCAGTGTAATAAACAAAGGGTTTAAACGAAGAACCGGGCTGACGATTGGATTGGGTCGCTCGATTAAGCTGGCTTTTTTTATAATCGCCTCCCCCCACGATCGCCTTAATAAAATGGGTTCTCGGTTCAACGGATACCAGGGCCACCTGGGTATTATTCCCACGCACCCGGCCCCGTAAACGACGATAGGCGTTATGCACAACCTGTTCGGCTTGCTTTTGCATCTCAAAGTCAACGGTCGTTTGTACCCGTAATCCCCCTTTCACCAGGACATCCTTGCCAAACTTATCCTGTAGCTCTTGAATCACCGTGTCAGTCACATAGGGAGCCTTACTGCCCTGCCAAGCCGTTGGCTTACCGATTTTTAATTTTGCCTTTTGCGCTTCAGCCGCTTGCTCCGGGGTAATCCAGCCTAAATCCTTCATGCGAGCTAACACCACCTCTTGCCGTTCTTTAGCGGCCTTGAAGTTGTTATAGGGACTATAGGCCTCTGGGGCTTGAATCATCCCCGCCAACATTGCTGACTCGGCTAAGTTGAGTTGAGAAGCGGGCTTACTAAAATAACTTTCAGAAGCCGTTTGTATGCCGTAGTTATTGTGACCCCAATAGATGTTATTGAGGTACATATCCATAATTTGGTCTTTATTGAAAACCTGCTCTACCCGAATCGCCAAAACTGCTTCAGCTAACTTCCGGGTAAAAACACGCTCTTTGGTCAGAAAAATATTTTTGACGAGTTGCATGGTCAGGGTTGAAGCCCCTTCGGACACCCCACCACTTTTAAAGTTCGCTAGGACAGCCCGACCAATACTGTTGGGGTTAATCCCCCCATGGCTATAAAAGCTGCTATCTTCGATCGCCATCACCGCCCGCTTCAGGTTGGGGGAAATCTGGCTAAGGGCGACTATTTTCCGGTTCGCTTCATCGTGGAGAGCCTGTAATTCCCGACCCTTGGCATCGTAGATGTAGCTGGTTTGGGCCGGCACATAGGACTTTAAGGTACGAACATCCGGTAAATTGCGAAAACTAATCGCTAAACCGACGAGACCCCCGGCCACCACTGCACTGGTGAACAAGCCTAGTCCTAAAACGGTACCCGTACTCACTTTAAAAACGCCCTGCCAAAAAGAAGGGGGAGCAGAGGGAGTTTGCGTGGTTGAGGGGGATGGAATTGGGGTTGTGCTAGTAGTGCTAGAAGATGACACGGGGCGATACGTCCTCACTCCAAAAATAATGGGAGCTGCAAAGGGTAAATTTTTTTATGATTTAGGGAACCTGCTAGAACCCAATTTAATCCAGTAGCTTACAAGAGTTTAACAATATGTCAAGGCTTTGTAAGGCGATCGGGGGCAATTTGTGACCTGGTAGCTCTTCCCCTGGGTCTTGCCCCCCTAGGATTTTTGGGATTTTACCGTTTGGCTAATTTTTTCACGGGAATTTTCCGGAGGCGAATGGATTGTGGGGTAATCTCCACTAATTCATCAGCCCCAATATACTCCAGAGCGCGTTCCAAGCTCATTTCCACCGGCGTTTGTAGTTGCACCAATTCATCCCCGGTGGCGGAACGATGGTTGGTTAATTGCTTGGTTTTACAAACGTTGAGGTCGAGATCCTGGGGACGGTTATGCTCACCGACGATCATGCCTTTATAGACTTTGGTGCCGGGGGTAATAAAAAAGACCCCGCGATCTTCCGCATTTTTCATGGCGTAGAAGGTGGAAACTCCTTCCTCAAAGGCAATAATTACACCGTTGTAACGGGTTTCTACGTCTCCACAAAGGGCGCGATATTCCAAGAAACTATGGTTCATAATCCCTTCGCCGCGTGTCAGACGAATAAATTCACCTCGGAAACCGATTAAGCCTCGGGCCGGGATGACAAATTCTAGCTGGGTGCGACCGTTAGTACCGGTTTGCATATCCTGCATTTCACCGCGCCGTTGTCCTAAGCGTTCGATACAAGCTCCCACCGCTGTTTCTGGTACGTCTAAGACCAAGTACTCGAAGGGTTCACAGGGTTGACCATTCACTTCCCGGTAAATCACCTGGGGTTGGGATACCTGAAATTCGTAGCCTTCCCGACGCATGGTTTCAATTAAGATGCCTAAATGTAATTCCCCCCGACCCGACACCAGGAATTTTTCCGCGCTATCACTTTCTTCGACCCGTAGGGCCACGTTGGTTTCCAGTTCCCGATAGAGGCGATCGCGGAGTTGACGAGAGGTGACAAATTTCCCTTCCTGACCGGCAAAGGGAGAGTCATTGACCGAGAAGGTCATCTGTAACGTGGGTTCATCCACCTTGATCAGGGGCAGAGCTTGGGGATCATCGGGGTTCGTTAAGGTTTCTCCAATATTGGCATCGGCAAACCCGGCCACGGCCACAATATAACCGGCACTGGCTTCGGGTAATTCCACCTGTTGAAGACCTTCAAAACCAAATAATTTAGCCACTTTGCCTTTTACAATGGCTCCAGTATCTTTCACCAGGGCTACCTGTTGACCCGATTGGATCGTGCCATTATGGATCCGGCCAATGATCATCCGACCGAGGTAATTGTCATAGCCCAGGGTGGTTACCTGTAACTGGAGGGGTTTCGTGGGATCACCGGCTGGCGGCGGTACATGGTGCAGAATCGCTTCAAAGAGGGGTTTCATATCTACCCCGTCATCTTCCAGATTTTCTTTGGCAAACCCGGCTAATCCTGACGCAAAGAGGGTGGTGAAATCACATTGGTCATCATCGGCCCCTAGTTCCACAAACAGATCAAAGACTTTATCTACCGCCGTATTCGGGTCAGCACGGGGACGATCAATTTTATTAACGACAACAATGGGACGTAACCCTTTCTCCAGGGCTTTTTTCAGCACAAAACGGGTTTGGGGCATGGGGCCTTCATTAGCATCTACAATCAGCAGACAGCCATCTACCATCCCTAAAACGCGCTCGACTTCTCCCCCAAAATCAGCGTGACCGGGGGTATCTACAATATTGATTAAGGTCTCTTGATAATGAACGGCGGTATTTTTGGACAGAATCGTAATGCCACGCTCCCGTTCTAGATCGTTGGAGTCCATGACGCAATCAGGAATGTCTTCCCCTTCCCGAAAAATGCCAGATTGTTTGAGGAGAGCATCAACCAGGGTGGTTTTACCGTGATCAACGTGAGCAATGATCGCGACGTTGCGAATGGGAAGGGCCATAGAAAATCTTGCGCCTGTGGGCGATGGTAACAATTCTTAATGATTCTAGCTTAGGAGGGAGAGTTATGGCTATAGGGTCAAGGTTAGGATTGGTATTTGTTTTTGTCTATCATCCAATCCCCGGATAATATGCCAAAATATGCCAAACGGTGAGTCCTATTGACAGGCTAGGCTGACTTGCCAAGGGTTACTGGACTATTCTCTGAATTATTCCCCTTCATCCAACGAGTCATAATGAATTATTTATTGGAAGTCAAAAACGTCTATGCCGGCTACGTGAAAGATTTGCCAATTTTACAAGGGATTAACTTTACCATTGCCCCCGGCGAATTAGTGACGGTGATTGGGCCAAACGGTGCGGGAAAATCTACTCTGGCCAAAACCATTTTTGGCTTATTATCTCCCAGTGCCGGAGAAATCCTATTTAAAGGCGAAAATATTGCGGGTTTACCCTCGGATCAAATTGTGCAACGGGGGATGTGTTATGTGCCCCAGGTTTCCAATGTCTTTGGCAGTTTAACGGTCTCGGAAAACCTTGAAATGGGAGCTTTTTTACATTCGGGTTCCACAAAAAGTTTAAAAGACAAAATTTATACTATGTTTCCTAAACTGGCCCAACGTCGTCATCAACGGGCCGGGACTTTATCGGGGGGAGAACGGCAAATGTTGGCGATGGGACGCGCTTTGATGTTAGATCCTGATTTATTGCTGTTGGATGAACCGTCCGCCGCCCTTTCTCCGATCCTAGTGAAAGATGTTTTTGAACAAATTAAGGCCATTAATGCCAGTGGCAAGGCGATCGTTCTAGTTGAACAAAATGCGAAACAGGGGCTAATGTTAGCGGATCGCGGCTATGTTTTAGAAAATGGCAAAGATAAACTTGAAGGCCCTGGAGAGAGCTTATTAAATAATCCTCTAGTCGGGGAATTATATCTAGGAGCCGCCTACCACGGCCAACTTTAGCAATCCTGACCGAAACCTAGGGGAGGGTTGACCAGGTTTGGGTGATCAGTTGACATAACCAGTCGCGTTGTACGTCGTCCAGCACTGGATCTTCCGACAGAATTTCGGCGGTTAAGTCTTCTAAGGATTTTCCCTGGCTCCTGGCCCATCGCACGACCCCGGCGATCGCCACAGCCAATAATTCCTCATCAACGGGACGCTGACGAAGGGCCAAAATTTCTTCCGAACTACTGGGAATGGCATAGTGCATCGGCAAAATTATAGCGAAGATTTTCTCGAATGCCTGGGATTCTTTACTCGACTTCGACTAGAGCAAGCACCGCTTCTCGACCCTGGGGAGAAATGGCCAACCCTAAAAACGCCTGGGCCGGGGCAGAAATCGGATTTTGATACACATAAAATAGCTCTCGACGGAAAGGATACTGGGGATCGGTCGGCAATACCCCATCAATGGGCAACACCCGCACCGTAGATTGATGGCCCACCTGGGAAGCCGTCGCATAACCAATTCCCTGGGTACCAAGCTCCCGCAACATGGGGGTTGTGGCATCCCTGGTCAAGGTTTTGATATTGGGCGTTTGGCCAAAGTCGCCCCCTTCCAGCACCATGGCTTTAAAAAATTGATGGGTTCCACTCACCGGCGGCCGATTAATGACTTGAATAGGAGCCTGGGGGCCGCCCACCTGTGACCAATTTTGGATCTTACCCTGAAAAATATCCATCACCTGACGATGGGTCAGACCTTGCTGAAAAGGATTATTCTGACCGACCACAATCGCAATAGTATCCCTAGCGACGGGGACTGCTACTAGACCCTGACTTTGTTCTTGCACCGTTAGGGGACGGGAAAGGGCCGCTAAATCAATTTCCCCCCGTTGTAGGGCCGCCAAGCCTTTATCGGAACCCTGGGCCTGATTCAGCACTTGAGTCCCTGGAAAGGTCTTGGTAAAGAGGCGTTTTAAGACTGCATTAATGGCGGCCATGCTGGTGGAACCATCAATTTTCACCGTTGTTCCCTTGGCTACTTGGGTCGGGGGCGGCAGTTCCTGGGCCAGACCTGGGGTTGGAGGAGGGGATAAGAGGGTATCCGGAGTCTGGGCAACGGGGGGTAGAGAAGGTTTTGATCCCTGGCTAAAAAACCACAAACCGCCTCCCACTAAACCACCGGTCACCAGTAGGGAAAGGATTAATACTAACGATTCTTTTTTCGATGACATGGTGACTGATTTTTCCGGCTACACAAAATGGGGGAAATGCTCAAAGATAAGACGATCCAGTCTAAAAAATTGACCCAACAGCATTTTATCGCCCATGACCGATCATTTTAGCGGGAACATGGACACAACGTAGCATTTAACCACTGCGTTGACATAAGGTTGAGTTGACATAAATTCTGTACGCAATAGCTGTTTAAAGGGGGCTGAACTAGGCGGGTGACGATATAGTTAATCAATATCACTTGTTTCAGTATTGTTTTTGAGGGCGGCCCTGAGTTCTTGTGCGTGACTGGGGCCTTGGTAACCCCGATGGCCCCTCGAACACCGGAAAAAAACCGACATTTTACCGACTGACAAACGGGTTAATGTATTCTATCCTTACCAAAACCAAGGCTAGTGAATACGCAAGGGAGACCTGTCGTTATGTCTAAACCCCCCTCTTCCCAATCCCAGTCCCCGGATCAAGTGGAACAAATCCAACAGCAGATCCAGGAAACCATCAAAAAAGGGGCTGATCCCATTAACCAGGATCTCGAAAAGCGTTATCGCGGCATGGTGGAGGAAGCTCAACTCAAGGACAAAATTACCCTGTTTGAGTCCCAAAAGCTGATTGAGCAGTTTGAGAAAACCGGACAGATGGATCTCAATTTGATTCGGCAGGCTATGGCGGCTAAAAAACAACTGGGCATGGTGGAGACTCCCCAGGCTACTTGGTCAGAAACCCTTCTGCCCTACGCCCCGGCCGCTGGGTTAGTGGTTCTGGCGGGCTTTCTTTTTTGGTTAAAAACCATTGATGCTTACCACAAGCTCTATCAGGCATTACTGGGTAATGATGGACTCTACCAAACCTTCCTAGAGAAAATCGGGAAGGCGAAACCCAAAGTTTCCGAAAGTGATGTGTTTCTCCATAATAAAGCCTTTAATGAATTACGGGTTTTAGCTAGGGCGGCGATCGCCGCAGACAACGAACGCTTTAGTCAACAGGAATTTCTCCTTTTTAGCAAAGTTCAATTTTTGTTTAACAACCAAATCAAAGAATACGCGGGTTTACCGGCATATCTCCAGGCCTTTAACGCGGTCTTAGAAGCCCAAAAAAGCTGTGTCATCCTGAGTCAACTGGAAATGAGTTGCCAGGGCAGTAAACAGCAAACCTTTTATCAATTTGTTAACCAGGAAGTCCTAGAACTAGAGGATGCCGGCCAAATCCAACAAGTTATTACCGCCCGTCTCCAGGAAGTCAGCCCCCAGGTCATGACCGAAGATGGCCGTCTTAAACTGGCCGCCTATGTGCAGGAAATTGTTTCCCTGTTGGCCTATCCCCAAGCCATTGACTTTTACCGTCAATTTAAAACCACTGCTCTGGATAAATTGCAAAGTATTCATTCCTTAGCCAGTGTCATTAAGACCTTGAAAGAGGACTCCGTTATGGAGTTAATCAACCTCATCCGTTTAACCATGGAGTATTACGACGACTTTGAAGTGATGGGGGAAATGATTGGCCTGCCCGAAGACCGCCGCAGTCCTGACACCTATGGGCGAATGATTCAATATCTGGGTCTAAGTTATCGCTATCAAGACGCTTATCCCAAATACCAAATCCTCTTGCAAAAGCTCCAACAGTGGTATAAACCCTATCAAACCGTTAGCCAAATTCGCCGGGCCCATCCCCCCGAACAGTATCGCCAACCCGAAGAGTTTAGCCGTTCCATCCCCGGTCTAACCCTATTCTTAAAATATCGGAATTCCTTAAACGAGCAGAAAACTAGTAGCTATTCCTACGTTAGCTTTGATGAAGACCCCGGCACAAGCGAACCGGCAACCCTCAATTCTGAAGAAATGGCAACGGTAACTGCCAGGGAGTGAAACTTCTACTACAATAGCGTCATTATTTACCCCCATCTGAATCCCTGTCTGTGAGGTTTGCTATGTCTAATGCGAAATCTGCTTCCAAGACCACGATTACCCCGGAGGTCAACCCTTCCGCCAAGAAACCCTGGTGGCAACGGGGGATTTTTGGCCCCAATGGTTTTATCGGCAAATGGTTTTATCGTTTCTTTGGGGGCCTGTTTACTCGGCGAGAGATCATGTCTGAAAGTAGCTTATTTCTCTACAATCGAGCGATGAGCGATATTCGGGTGTTGGGGAAAAATGCGGAAATTATTGATAATGAAAAATTTGGTAAGGAAGAATTTTTAATTTTCGTGAAGTTGAAATATTTGCTTCGCAAGAATATGAATGAATATGAAGGCATTGCTGACTCGATTAAACTTCTCCAGGTGGCTATTGATGCGAAGGATAGTTTCATTGCCCTTTATCAAACTGAACTCAGTTTTCGCGGCTCTAAGCAACAGGATTTTTATCAATATACGGAAGGATTATTGAGTCATTATGACAACACCCAGGCCTTTCGGGATAATGTGCAGGTGAAACTGGCTGAAACCCTGACGCAAATCAAAACAGAGGAGGGACGGGTCGCACTCCAAGCCTACGCCAAACATCTAGACCGCTTATCGGAAAGGGATTTAGGGCTGAAATTATTATCGTTATTTAAATCCTTCCAGTTAGCTGACTATGGTATTTTGCGACAAATTTCTGATGTGATCCAGGGTTTAGATAAGGCTGATCTACAATCCCATGCGGTGCTGATGTCGGTGGTGATGGCTAACTACACTGCCTTTGAGAAAATTGCTCGTATTATTAGCTTGCCCAGTCATAGAGTGAATCCAGATACCTTTGCACGAATTGTTCAGTATATTGCCCTGGACTATCGTTACGCGGTGTCTTTTATTAAATTCGATGAATTAATGACGGTGCTGAAACGCTGGCATCGTCCTTATCAAACGGTGATCGGCATTCGGGAAGCCCATCCTCCCCACCAATTCAAACAACCCGAAGTGTTTAGTGAGCCGTTACCGGGGGAGAGCACCTATTTCAAGTACCTGAAATGGTTAACGGATAAGAAAACTGGCATGATCTATGTGAATTTTGACGATGAAGAGTCTTAATGCTTCGGCGATCGCCCCTGGACACCGGCATTTTGTTTCTTTTGCCAAATTTTGTTAGAAAAATTCAGACCCTTAGCGTTAAAATAAGAACCGCCCAAGGTAGTCATCTCTCTTGAGGATGATTCAGGAGAGGGATGCCACTGATGTTTTGGAGTTAAGCTGTTACACCATGGTTAAGTCGGGACAAGATGTGACCAGTAATAATCAACTATCCTCTAAGGAACAACCCTGGTGGAATCGTCCCATTACCGGGGAGGGCGGTCTTCTGGAAGACCTATTCAAAAGTAAGGAAGATTTACCGGAATCGGTGGTGACGCTACGCAATAAGCAGTTATTAGATCTCATGGTCTTTGCCAAAACGGCGATCGCCATTGATAGTGAAAAATTTAATAACGAAGAGTTTATTGCCTTTGTCAAAATTAAATATCTATTAACGAAGGGAATTGGCGACTATGAAGGGTTAAACGAGAGTATTAGCTTATTACAATTAGCCATCCGGGCGAAGGATTCTTTCATTGCCATTGACCAAACGGAACTGCGTTACCGAGGGTATAAACAACAGGAAGTTTACAGTTTTGTCGAATCTTTATTAAGCCAACCCGATCAGTACGAAGAATTTAATATTCAAATAACTGAGAAATTGAGGGACGCACTCCCCCAAATCCGGACGGATGAAGGTAAACGGGCCATGTTGGCTTACGGGAAACATTTAAACTATCTAGCAGAAAATCCCCTTTGTTTATCGCTGTTATCCCGTTTTAAACGCTTCCAATTAGCTGACTATTCTGTCTTGAAAATCATTGCTGAACTGTTACAGGGAGTGGAAAAATCCCATACTCATGATTTGAATAATATTACTAAAATTGTGAATGATCATATCAGCGAATTTCGTGCCTTAAAAACCATTATTAATCTGCCGGATGAAAAGGATGATCCCCGCATTTATGCCATTATGATCCAATGTGTGGCCCTCGCCCACGCCCATGAAATTTCCTATCTGAAGTTCGAGGAATTGATGAAGGTTCTGCGGAAATGGTATAGCAATTATAAAGTGTTACAAAAAATTGCCGAAGAATATCCGGCGAGTCGTTATAAGTTACCGAAGGAATTTTTAGAGGCAATTCCGGGGGAAGACATTTTGTTGAAATATCAACGCTGGTTAACGGATAAGCAAACGGGAATGACCTATTTTGAGTTTGATTAGGTTCAATGCCTAAGCTATAACTGTACAGCCAAATCTCGGCTTTGGAGTTTGTAAATAAATATTGCGATCGCCCGGTGTCCTCTCCCCAGGGAGTCTATTCCTGATTAGCATAGGGAAAAATTGGCCGGGAGGTTTAACCATGGGGCGAGATGCGCGGGATTACCAAATCTTTTTTTTGGGTTGTTTTTTGATATTAGGCATCAGTGCTAGGGATTGGACATTATCTCTGCCTTGGATCGGAGGAATTTTGCTGAGTTGTCTAGCGGTGCAGTCAGTTTTCTTATTAGGAAAAAAACGGCTAGACCGGTCAGCTTTACTGATCGATTGGACAACCCTTAAAAGTGCGGTCATTACGGGGTTAGGTCTTTGTTTATTATTACGAGCCAATCATTTTTCGACGTTATTATTAGCGGTTACGGTGGCGATCGCCAGTAAATTTTGTTTGCACGTGAAGGGTAAACACTTTTTTAATCCAGCTAATTTAGGAATTATTGCGGCCTTAAGTTTAACGGGGGATGCCTGGGTTTCGCCGGGACAATGGGGAACGGAAATGTGGTTAATCGCGCTCTTTTTGGGGGCGGGAGGATGGATTTTAGGGCAGGTCGGTCGGGGAGAGACTTCCGGGGTTTTTCTGTTAGTTTATGGCGGATTAGTTTTTTGGCGAAATACCTGGTTAGGGTGGAGTAGTGATGTGACTTGGCATACCCTCAGTAGTGGCAGTTTATTGGTGTTTGCCTTGTTTATGATCACCGATCCTCGATCAATTCCCAATGCGCGGGCGGGCCGAATACTCTGGGCTACGGCGATCGCCCTGTTGAGTTTTATTTTACAGTATGGGTTTTATGTTAAAACGGCTTTCTTTTGGGCCTTATTTGCCCTTTCTCCCTTAACGATTTTGTTCGATTTCTATTGGCCAGCCCCCCGATTTCAATGGTTATCCCCTCGTTTTCTTAACTTAAAAGACCCCGTTATCTCTACCCATTAAATTAACCTCCTTTAATTTTCTCTTCCCAATTTCTAACTCCCAACTCCCTATTCCCAACTCCCTATTTTTCCTCCCATGAAAAATTTCCTCAAACGCTGTTTCTTTGGCTTATTTCTTGGCATTAGCTTACTTTGTTTCGGTCAATCCGCCTGGGCTTTTTGTGGATTTTATGTCTCCAAAGCCGATAGTAAATTGTATAACCAAGCCTCCCAGGTGATTATTGCTCGGAATGGTCAGCGCACCATTTTAACCATGGCCAATGATTATCAGGGAGAAGCCAAGGATTTTGCTCTGGTGGTTCCCGTTCCCACTATCCTCAAAAAAGAACAGGTTAACATCGGCGATCGCCAAATTATTGATCGATTGGATGCCTTTAGTGCGCCGCGTCTAGTGGAATATTTTGATAGTAATCCCTGTC